>CAVUMJ010000404.1:0-4892 GCA_963741375.1 uncultured Pseudomonadota bacterium | reverse complement strand
CCTGAGCGCATCCACCGCTATCGGAAACGGCAGCGATTTGACCAAAGGCCGCGCCGCCGGCCCCTTGCGGGCCGGAAACAATAGCAGTGGCTTTAGCAAAATTACCAGTATCGCGGGCTTTGACTCCGCTTATGAGCTGGATCTGTTCGGCAAATATCGCCGCAAGATCGAAGCGGCTGAGTATGATACGCAAGCCACTATCGCAGCCCGTAACAACGTGCTGATTACGGTGATTGCCAATGTTGCCCGCGCCTATATTGATATGCGAGCCGGACAAATGCAGGTGGCTGTACTGCAAAAGAACATTGATAACATCAACGATTACGTCAAACTGACGCAGGAACGCTATAATCGCGGCATCACCAACGGACTGGATGTAACCTTGGCGGAACGCCAGCTCGCCTCGTTTGAAGCCGAGAAAGCGCCGCTCGTTGCCCAAATCCGCGCCGCAAGATATGTCATTGCGACGCTCTTGGGAAAATTCCCCGAAGATATGATCAAGGAACTCGACCAGCCCCGTATGCTCCCATCCTTGCCGGATAATATTCAAGCCGGGTTGCCGCTCGATCTCTTGCGCCGCCGCCCTGATATTCAGGAAGCGGAAAGCAACGCGGCGGCAACCAGGGCGGAAATCGGCGTGGCCGAAGCCGATCTGTTCCCGCATGTATACTTGATCGGCGGCGCCGGCCTGCAGGGCGGACAGGTCATAGGCTCAGCACATCCCGCTAGTTTTATCTGGTCGCTAGGTCCATCTGTCAGCTGGTCAATGCTGGATTTTGGAACACTTGATGCGCTTGTAGATAAGGCTGACCTTCGCGCCAAAGAAAAGCTTGTCCAATACAAGAAAACCGTTCTCAATGCAGTGCGCGAAGTCGATACCTACATTGACGCCTATAAAGCGCAACAGGACAGACTTTCAAAATTGGGCAACGCCCTGAAGGCAAGCCAGAGCGCCGTTATGCTGGCAACAAAGCGTTTCAATCGCGGTTTGACGGACTCCCTCAATGTCATCGATGCACAGAAGCAGGAATATGATCTGGAAGCGCAATATGTGATGACGCAGCAGAACGCTGCCGAGCAGTTTATCGGACTCTATAAGTCGTTGGGCGGCGGTTGGGAACGGTATCAATCTTTTCCGCCCCTTCGTCAGCCTGAACCGACGATTGTCGCAGCCTTTTCCAGGATATTAAACTCAAGTGATTTACAGAAGTAGAGGGTGGGTCATGCTTCATAAGAGGTGGGCGCTGCCATTAAGATAAACGATGACATGCCACCTCATCTTGGTTGTAGAACGGGTTTTTCTTAACGTAAAACTGTAACGCTCCGGAGGGGACGTATTTTACTCCTCGCTTTTTTGGGGTTTGGCGCAGGCTGAAATAATACATTTACGATATTTATAAACATAACAGCCGACAACGAAACCGAGACTGAAAACAACCAATGGATGCGTGAAAATTTTTCTAACCGCACTTTTCCCTGCGCTGTATCCGCTATAAACCACGACGCCTGTAGCGGCGCCCGGCATTTTCATCATTGGCCCCATGCCTTCCATCATCATCGGCATCATGCCTTCCATCTTCATTGGCCCCATGCCTCCCATCATTGAGCTCATATCCATATTTCCCATCATGGATTCCATCATTTTTGCAGTTTCAGCGCCGGCAACGGATTTCATTTGATCGACAACAGCTTTTTCAGCATTTAAATGTGACATCATTTTTCTCCTTCCAACCGTTAAAAATAGAATTCAACAAACAGCCAATCAAGCAACCTGACCTGGATTGGGCGTTTAATATCAATTTCGGGTTTTAAACAAAAAATGAATCTTTTATTTTTGTAATAAACTATTAGATACCGATGGCGAAATTTGGTTCAAAAAATGACAGTGCTCTGAAAACTTTTTAACTCAAAAACCCCAAGTTTTGAATTGAAAAACTCTTCAGGCTAGGAAAATTGGCCTGTAACAGTGAACTATTTCAGCATGTCTTCAACATCCCCACCCGGCAACTCCCCGACGTAAGTTTGGTAGGCCTTAACCCAGTCTGCCGCAATTTCGGATTGAGCCTGTTCAATTGGGAGCTGTCCGGAGCACACCAACTCGTGAAGCTTGTTTTCGAGATCGTCTTTGACGTGAGCGTTAAGCGGTTCAGTGATGTATGACTCAGGCCAGAGGTTTTTGATGTCATTTGAGCCACCCAATTCCAGGCTAATCAGATGATCTACCTCATATTCCTTAGGCTGCCTGGATGTAATACCGTAGTTTTTGTAGACTTGGGCTTTTTCGGCCTGAGTCACATTCCGCACGGTTTTAGTGTAACCGGGCACACAAATTTGGCTGGTATCCGTGGTAAGAACATCGCCTGGGGTTAGACTGGGGTCCGGATCAATCGGGGAATCGGCAAAGCATGGGCTGATGAATATACCAGCCGATAAAATGAATAATACTGATTTAAGACGAGTTAATTTAAGGACTTTCATGATATAGCGGCTCCCATAGTGTTAATAATTATGTCCGATTTTCATCGGGATCAACCGAACTATCTAAAATACGCCAAACATTTGCTGTCCGGTTCGTGCAAGCAGTAGCCTTCAGGCTATAACCAAACCGGAAAAACACTTTGATTTAAAACCTAATAACCCATTTAAATCTAGTAAATTCTATCATGTTATTTTAGAAACTTCTAACGATGTGAAAGGCAGCTAGGAGGCTGTCCGAGAATAGGAACCGTAGGGCATAGGGCGCAATAGGCGTTAGCCGTATTGCGCCGCATGTTGGTCTTCGATCGTCCGGCGTATTACGCTTCGCTAATACGCCCTATGGCCCTGTCCGAGAATAGAACATTCTCGGACAGCCTCCTAGTGGTTTGAATAATGTGAAGATGGTTTTTTGATAGGGATAACAGAAGTTTTGGGAATCGGGAATATTTGGCCGGGGTTTCGCCGGAAGGGATTCCGGCGCAAAGCTTACAAGGACGTACTTGCAGCGTCGCCGGACAAATATTCGCGGTTTCCAAAACTGGCGGATACCAACCAGCAAGGTAAATCGTGATAACTGATATTTAATTCAACCCGAACCACTACCGAAAGGCATGATCCGGAAGAGTTACCTGACCGGTTCATCCCGCTTTTTGCAAGCACTGGGCGACGCTGTTGATCACCAGAAAATTGGTGGTGCCTGTGAGACCGGGCGTTCCGCCTACCACAACCACGACATCATCAGCTTCAACCACGCCTTCGTTTAGTAGCGAACTAACTGATTGCGAAATTAATTGATCCGTATTCGGCTGCCGCGACTGAACTTGCGCATAGACGCCATAGGTTAGCGAGAGCTCACGAACCGTATGTAGGTTTGGGCTTTTCACATAGATGGGAACGTAAGGGCGATACGAGGAAATAAGCCGTGCAATACGGCCGCTTTCCGAATCCGCTACAATGGCCTTAACCGGAATATCCTGATAGGCATTAGCTGCGGCGCGGGCGAAGTAAGTACGAATAGGATTGGACGAATCTTCCGTATCGATATTCCAGCCAAGCGGGCGTTGAGTTTCCGCTTCGCATGCAATTTTGGCCATGGCGCTGACAGCCTCCAGCGGATATTTGCCGTTTGCCGTTTCTCCGGACAGCATCAAAACATCCGTGCCGTCGAACACCGCATTGGCTACGTCCGAAACCTCGGCTCTGGTAGGTCTTGGATTTTCAATCATGGTGTGCAGCATTTGGGTGGCGGTAATCACAATTTTCGTCTTTCGAGCGCAAGCTTGAATAATCCGTTTCTGGATGATCGGCAGCCGTTCAAACGGCACTTCGACGCCCAGATCGCCGCGCGCGATCATCACGCCCGCACACACTTCCAATATTTCATCCAGATGGTCAAGGCCTTGGGTGTTCTCTATCTTGGCAATGATTTTTACCAGACTGCGCTCTTCGTTAAGTATTTCCTGTACGGCCTGAATATCGTTGCGGTTGCGCACAAAGGAATGGGCGATGAAATCTACCTCATAACGCGCGGCAACACGAATGAACTCTTCGTCCCGGCCGGAAAGTGAAGGCAGATGCAGGCGAACGGAAGGCACATTGACGTTCTTTTTGACGGCGATGCGCCCGGCATTCTTCGCAGTACAAACCAAGTCATCCGGATTTTTTTGCACAACCTCCAATTCAATTGTGCCATCCTCAATCAGGACCAAGGAGCCTACCGGCACTTCGTCGATGAATTGCGGATAAGAAACGCAAAAAGCTTTACCGGTGGGAGCGGTTCGAACAATGCGAATTGTTTCTCCGGTTTCAACCGGAATCGGCGCCGCAATTTCTCTGGTGCGTATCTCAGGGCCTTTTGTATCAATCACAATGCCAATAAGATCAGACGTGGCGCGGACCTTTTGCACAACCATAATAGCGTCTTCGGGCGTCATATGCGCAGTGTTAAGCCTGACTGCATCCATGCCGGCGTTATGCAAGGAACGCAGAAGTTCTTCCGAACAATTATGAGTGGAAATGGTGGCGAGAATTTTGGTGAGTTTTCTTTGCATGATTAGTATTTAAAAAATGAGTAGGAAGACCAATTCCGGGATAAACAATATCCTAATGGGCCAAAGTTCTCGCCAATTCCGGGTTCAAAACCATTCGAGGCGATTATTAGTGCAAATCATTCAGAAGACACCATAGAGCGCAAGCCATTCATCCGTTTATGCTAATCATAGACTTTTGACAAATAGCCGGCAACACTTACGTCTGTTAGCAAACAGTCACTTTGTTGCCATTCTAGCAGTAAATGTATGGCGAGTAAGAGAAAATTAACAGTTACTTTAAATTACTGTTGTAGATTGAATTGGATGAAATACAAAATCAAGTAGGTAGCGATTTCCTAATTGAAATTTAAAATATTTTCTTCT
>CAVUMJ010000403.1:0-4574 GCA_963741375.1 uncultured Pseudomonadota bacterium | reverse complement strand
GGTTACGGCCATACTAAATTACACAAATACAATACCGGTGGACAAGGCACCGCTGCAGGACTTGGCAGCCAAGGTGTTTTGGCTGTAAGCGCAGACCAAAATTATTTGTTTGCAGTTAACGCCGGCAGTAATGAAGTGTCGGTATTTAAAATTGAAAAAGGCAACCTGGTTTTGTTGGATCATCAGGTGGAACCAGGTAAAACTCCGGTTAGTGTCACAGTTAGCAATGATATTGTCTATGTCGTTAACAGCGGAGATGATTCTATTTTCGGTTTTAAATTCGATAAAGAATCCGAATCGCTGATACCAATAACCAATTCTTACGTTAAACTAACTGATGCAGGCGCCGGGGAAGCTGAAATCGCTTTCAATACAGATGGTGACACGGTGGTGATCACTGAGAAAAATGTCAATAAAATCAGCAGTTTTCTTTTGGATTACAATGGCGTGCCTGTCGGCGCGCCTAATACGCTGGCGTCTTCCGGGCAGACGCCGTTTGGTTTTATGTTCGGTAAGCATGAAAATCTCTTTGTATCTGAAGCAGGCGGCGGCGCTAACGGTTCAACTATCTCTTCTTACAGGCTGAATCAGGATGGTACTTTGGCGGTGATAGACGGAAAAGTGGCAACCACTCAATCCGCTGCGTGCTGGGTAGCCACCACGCCGAACGGCCGGTTGGCATTTACTGCTAATGCTGCCTCCAACAGTATTGCTGCGTTTGCAATTGATCAAGCCGGAAATTTAAGCCTGGTGAATGCCACGGCGGCAACACCTAAGCATCCTCTTGATCTTATCGTTAGCAAAGATGGTTCTGTATTATTCAGTCTGAACAATGGTGAAAACACCATCGGCGTACACAGCATAGATCAAAGCGGCAATTTAAATTTTGTTAGCTCCATTGCTATCCCTGCCGGCGCCACCGGATTGGTTGTCAGTCAGTAATCGAAACATTTAGGAAAAACGGCTGGGTAGTAAAAATTTTACCCAGCCATCCTTTGCCTTCAGTCTAAGCGCCTCAACGGCTTTTTTTGATTTAAGCTTCCAGCACCACAGCGTTTTTCAGTTTTTTCATGGCGTTGACTTCCAGCTGTCTGATGCGTTCCGCCGAGACTTGATAGCGGTCCGCCAGTTCATGCAGCGTAGCTTTTTCTTCGTTTAGCCAGCGGCTGGTCAGAATGTCGCGGCTTCTGTCATCCAGATTTGCCATGGCTGTCATCAGCACGTCTTCCTTTCTGTCTTCCCAGTCGGTTTTTTCCAGCATCGCTGCCGGATCGGCGCCGTGTTGTTCCAGATAGGCGATAGGCGAGAAGCTGTGGTCGTCGCCGTGGTCGTCCGGGCCCACGTCCAGGGCGATGTCGTGTCCTTCCAGACGCTGTTCCATTTCGTAAACCGTTTTAATGTCCACATCCAGGGTTTGGGCGATGGCGTCGGCATCGTGGGCGGACAAATTGGTGATGTCCTTTTTTAATTTACGTAGGTTAAAAAATAATTTGCGTTGGGCCTTGGTAGTGGCTATTTTAACGATACGCCAGTTTTTAATGACGTATTCGTGAATTTCGGCCTTGATCCAGTGCACCGCAAAGGAAACCAGACGCACGCCCTGGTCAGGATCAAAGCGTTTGACGGCTTTCATCAGGCCGATATTGCCTTCCTGGACAATGTCGGCCAGGGGCAGGCCGTAACCCGCATAGCCTCTGGCGACATGGGCGACAAAGCGCAAATTGCTCATGACTAAATGACGCGCAGCGCTGATGTCGCCCTCATCTCTATAGCGTAAGGCAAGTTCATGCTCTTGTTCTGCCGTTAATTTTGGCATTTGAGAGATGAGGTTTAGATAAGAATCAAATGTGCCGACCGATAAATTGATCGGTAAAGCCAAATTGTGGTTCATATGCACCTCTGTTTTAAAAAAATTTAGGTTGAATATATATTAGCACTCGTCTAGATAGAGTGCTAATAATTTTCTGTGATTTTTTTAAAAAATTTGAAATGTTGGTTTGGCTATGCAGGGTGGTTTATGAAAGCGTGCCGGATGATCAGAGCCCAACATGCGGCGCAATACGGCTAACGCCTCACGCCCTATGGGTTAACACTAGCCTTCACATTCTTTGCCGGCATTACTCTAGAGAGGGGCTTAATTTACTTAAGGTTAAAGGGAATTTTTAATGTATTTAATTGCTACCTACCGCCTTTACGAAAGCGGCTTAAAGTCGTAACATGCCATAAGTTTGTCGCTTGTTTAAACTTTTTAACTTTTACTCACTAAAACATGTCTGTTAACGATACGCCGGTTTCTTCCAATTTTATTCGTCATATCATTGCCGCTGATCTTGCCGCCAACAAAAACCAGGGTAGGGTGGCGACGCGGTTTCCGCCGGAACCCAACGGTTATCTGCATATCGGTCATGCCAAGTCTATTTGTCTGAATTTCACGCTGGCTGCGGAAAATAACGGTACGTGTAATCTGCGTTTTGACGATACCAATCCGGAAAAGGAAAGTATCGAGTATATGGAGTCCATAGAACGGGACGTGCAGTGGCTGGGGTTTAAATGGGCCGGCAAGTATCACGCTTCCGATTATTTTGAGCAGTTATACGCTTATGCGGTGCAATTAATTCAGCAGGACGACGCCTACGTGGATAGCTCCACTGCCGAGCAAATTCGCGCCGACAGGGGGTCTTTAACCGAGCCGGGCAAGGAAAGTCCGGACCGCAACCGGTCAATAGCTGAAAATCTGGATATGTTCAGCCGCATGCGGGCCGGGGAGTTTGCAGACGGCCAATATGTGCTGCGCGCTAAAATCGATATGGCCTCGCCAAACATCAATATGCGCGATCCCACCATCTACCGGATACGCAGGGTGCATCATCAGCGCACCGGCAATGACTGGTGTTTGTACCCGATGTATGATTATACCCATTGCATTTCCGACGCTTTGGAAGGCATTACCCATTCCATTTGCACTTTGGAGTTTGAAGATCACCGGCCCTTGTACGACTGGGTGCTGGATAAGCTGCAAACCCCTTGCCATCCGCAGCAGATTGAGTTTGCCCGCTTGCAGCTGGAATACACCATCGTCAGCAAGCGTAAATTATTGCAACTGGTGACCGAAAAACATGTGACCGGCTGGGATGATCCGCGCATGCCCACCATCTCCGGTTTGCGCCGGGCCGGTTTCACGCCGGACGCCATCCGGGATTTTTGCGAAAGGATAGGGGTCACCAAAAAAGACTCCTGGATAGAAATGGCGGTACTGGAAAATTGCATCCGCGAAGATCTTAACGAGCGGGCGTTCCGGGCCATGGCGGTGTTGAAGCCGTTGCGGGTGGTGATCAGCAATTGGGATGCGGACAAAGTAGAGACTTATCAAATTGCCAACCATCCGCAAAAACCGGAGCTTGGAGTCAGGGATGTGCCATTCTCCAAAACCATATTGATAGAACAGGACGATTTTGCCGAAAATCCGCCCAAGGATTACAAACGCTTGATTCCCGGCGGCGAAGTCAGGCTGCGCGGCTCTTACGTGATCAGGTGCGATCAGGTCATCAAGGATGACAGAGGCCGGGTTGTTGAATTAATTTGCAGTTACGATCCGGACACATTGGGTAAAAATCCTGAAGGCCGCAAGGTCAAAGGCGTGATTCACTGGGTGTCGGAACAACACGCCATTGCAGCGGAACTGCGTTTGTATGACCGTTTGTTCAGTCATCCCAATCCGGATACCCTGGATAATTTTCTGGACGGACTCAACCCCAACTCTCTGGAAGTATTAAGCGGCTGCCGTCTGGAAGCCTCGCTGGCTAAGGCCGCTCCGCAAGTCGCTTATCAGTTTGAGCGCACCGCTTATTTCTGTCTGGATGCCGTGGATAGCAGTCCCGGCAAGCCGGTGTTTAATCGCACGGTGACCTTGCGTGATAGCTGGGGCAAGTGATAGTCGGTCATGGCTGATTTGCATCAACTAGTCGATCATCTGCAGCAGCAAACCGGGCTGGAACTGGCAAACTGCGCCTTCACCCTGCTGGGCGGAGGCGATATCAATACCGCTTATAAACTGCAAACCCCGCAGCGCAGCTGGTTTATTAAAATAAATCAGGCTTCCATGCTGGATATGTTTGCTGCGGAAGCGGCCGGATTGCAGGAGTTGGCTAAAGCCGGGCAGGTGAAAGTGCCGGAAGTGGTGTGCTACGGCAGTTTTCAGCAATATGCTTATTTGATGCTGGAGTTTATTGCGCTTGGCGCCTTGCGCGGTGAAAGCCTGGTGTTGCTTGGCCGGCAACTGGCCAAGCAACACCGGCAGGCTCAGACCTCCTTCGGCTGGCATTGCGACAATACCATAGGCTCCACGCCGCAGAGCAATCGCCGGCACGATGACTGGCTGACATTTTGGCATCAGGAACGTCTGAGCAAACAGTTGGAGTTTGCCAGGAACAAGGGCTATGTCGGGCAATTGCAAAGCAAAGGCGAAAAACTGCTGGTAAGTTTTGGCGGGTTTTTCTCAGGCTATCAGCCTGTTGCGGCCTTATTGCACGGGGATTTATGGATAGGCAACGCTGCGGCGGACAAACAAGGTAATC
>CAVUMJ010000402.1:0-10131 GCA_963741375.1 uncultured Pseudomonadota bacterium | reverse complement strand
AGAACTTTTCTGCGAGTCTGGCCAATTCAAAGAGTAAACCCACATCGGAATAGATTTTGTTTTCTATATTGGGGCGAAGCACCTTGACGATGACTTGTTCACCAGTGTGCAGAGTAGCGGTGTGAACTTGAGCAATGGAAGCTGATGCAAGGGGATTTGACTCAAATTCGGCAAAAGCTTCGTTAATAGTCATGCCAAGTTGTTCTTCAATGATTTTTCTGGCGATGACAGGAGAAAATGGTGGAACCTTGTCCTGTAATTTAACGAGTTCTTCTGAAATATCATCCGGTAGTAAATCCTTACGGGTTGATAAGGTTTGACCGAATTTGACATAAATAGGCCCAAGATCTTCCAAGGATTGCCGTATTCTGACGCCGCGGGGTTCGCGTGAATTTCTTAACCAGTAGCTGGGTGAAAAAAACGCCAGATAGCGAATAGATTTGAACAAATGGGTTTTCAGGACTATTTCATCAAGGCCGTGAAAAATCAACACCCAATTAATATGGATGAGCCGCATGATAATTTTTGGGCGAATCACGACCGTATTCCTGTTAGGTTCTGCTGTTGTTCGGTCATTTTTGCATGAGCTGCTTCTAACCGTTCGATACGGGTTTTAAGACGATCATAATCACCACGGCAAATATCGGTTTGTTGGAAAAAAATTTCAGCCTCGGTTTTGGCAGGTAAATCGCGGGTTTCCTCTTGTAAAAATTCTTGCAGATTCAGACGAAAGGTATTAAGGCTGTGATCGCTCCACTGACGGCCGCTACGAAACAAATTGCTTAAGCCTTTTGCAAATGTGCTGCCGGTATATTCAGAAATCTTGCTTTCCGGATTCATATCCAGTTTGGCAAACAGATTTTGAAGCTTTTGAGCTACAGCTGTATCGCCTTCAATTCTGACTTTACCCTTGAAAAGCGAATGCGCCGGAGTTGCGCTAATCCCCATTAAACCCAGCGCGGCAATTGAACCTTTTAGCGTGGCGTCAACGCTGCCGTAATGATTTTCCAGAATTTGAATGCGATCCGTGCCCGGACATAGATAAATGGTTTCATTGACAGAACTGATTTCCAAGGCAATGACTTTACCAGCTATAGGTGTAATGAGAAAAGCCACGTCAGGATCAATGGAAATATAGCGGTTAAGAGCAGTTTCCAGTGTTGCGATAAAAAGCGATTTGAAATGGCTGAATATTTTTGGCATTAAGGTGTCTATGCTTCAATCTTGAACAGAACGGCAAGGGCGGCCAACAAACAACATCTTGAAAAAGCTGTTGAATTATAGCATCGCATTGAAAACAGCGTCATTTACTTAGAATTTATAACCTCTATGAATAGCCACTATGCCTTGAGTTAAATTGAAATATTCACAACGTTCCAGTCCGGCCTGCTCCATCATTTCTTTCAATTCATCCTGTTTGGGGTGCATGCGAATCGATTCAGCCAAGTATCTGTAACTATCTTCATCTTTGGCGACAATACTACCAATTTTAGGAATCAGGTTAAAAGAATAGAAATCGTAAATTTTTTCTGTGATGGGATCGGTCGGGTGAGAAAACTCTAGTACGATGATGCGTCCGCCTGGTTTAAGCACTCGGTACATCGAGCGCAAAGCCGCATTCTTGTCCGTGACATTTCGCAATCCGAATCCTATGGAGACACAGTCGAAACTGTTGTCGGCGAAAGGCAGACACTCGGCATTTACCTGGGCATAGCTAATGTTGCCGCTTAAGCCGCGATCAATCAAACGATCACGGCCTTTAAACAGCATCTCGGCATTAATGTCAGCCAAAACAACTCGACCCGATTTGCCGACACGTTGTTCGAAAAGCGCCGTCAAATCTCCGGTGCCGCCAGCTAAATCCAAAACATGTTCACCCTCTCTGACATTCGCTAGTTGCACAGCGATACGCTTCCAAATTCTATGAATTCCAAAAGACATCAAGTCATTCATGATGTCATATTGACTGGCGACGGAATCGAAAACATTCCGAACAAGAGCAACTTTTTCTTGTTTGGGTACTTGTTTAAAGCCGAAATGAGTGGTGTTATCGTTTGCTGTCATGAATGTCAATGAGGTAAATGGGAGTTTCTAATAATGTTAGCAGCTTTAAGCGCCGCTAAATAGTTAGCCCAGAGTAAAGGATATTCGGAACCAAGCTTGTAAAGCAGATCCCAGGAATAGATACCGCTATCATGTCCATCACTAAAGGTTAGGGCAATGGCATAATTGCCGACCGCTCTGATGTCGGTAATCTCAACATTTTCCTTGCCTGTTTGCAGGGTTTCCTGACCAGGGCCATGGCCGACTGCTTCAGCTGATTGGGTATAAACCCTTAAGTATTCACTGGGTAATTCGAAAATGCCGCCATCTTCAAAATGCACCTCCAGTATAGCCGAAAGTTTATGCAGTATTATTTCGGTAGGGGTTAAATGGCATGGAGTAATGTTTAAACGCATTGATTTCCTCTTTATAAATTCAATGTCAGATATGAATGGTACTTACTTAAGGGAGTAATATCAATATTAACAATAACTTAATAAATTGTTTTCTGCCTGAGTAGGATGTGCTGAATGCAGTGAAGCGCATCAATCGCGAACGATGCGCCTCCTTGCGTCGGCACATCCTACAAACTCATGTATTGGATTATAAAGATATTTTGTTTAAGTAAGCGCCATTCATGTCAGATATTTAAAATAAGTGATTACTCAGTTACCAATCAAACTACAATCAAGAAATTAAAGAATATATCGGCTTAAGTCTTCATCATGCGCCAATTCCATCAAATGCTCATTCACATAAGCAGCATCGATACTGATATTTTTTTCAACAAGATTAGAGGCATTGAAGGAAATGTCTTCCAATAGCTTTTCCAAGATGGTGTGTAATCTGCGTGCGCCAATATTTTCAGTTTTTTCGTTTACCTGCCAACCTAATTCCGCTATCCGCTTGATGCCGTCTTCGGTAAATTCCACATGAACGCCTTCTGTCGCCAGCAATGCCTGATATTGTTTGGTAAGAGAAGCATTGGGTTCGGTTAGTATGCGTACAAAATCATCAGCACTTAAGGCATTCAGTTCAACTCGAATCGGAAAGCGGCCTTGTAATTCCGGAATCAAATCGGAAGGTTTGGTCAGGTGAAAAGCTCCGGAAGCAATGAATAATACATGGTCGGTTTTGATCATGCCGTATTTAGTACTAACTGTGCTGCCTTCAACTAGCGGCAGTAAATCGCGCTGCACACCTTCACGGGAAACTTCTCCGCCGCCTATTTCAGATCGCTTACAGATTTTGTCGATTTCATCTAAAAATACAATGCCGTTTTGTTCGACAGCTTCTAAAGCGGATTGTTTTATCTCATCTTCATTGATGAGTTTATTGGCTTCTTCTTCTTGAAGCAGTTTTTGGGCGTCTTTAATTTTTAGTTTGCGCGATTTTGTGCGGCCGCTATTAAGGTTCTGAAAAATACCCTGTAGTTGGCTGGTCATCTCTTCCATCCCTGGCGGGGCCATAATTTCTACACCAACAGAAGGCGCGTTGACGTCAATTTGAATTTCCTTGTCGTCAAGTTCACCTTCACGGAGTTTTTTGCGCATTTTTTGCCGGGTTGAAGATTCGGTTTCCGAAAGCATGCCGCCTTCAGCCGAGGGCAGCAAAATATCCAGGATTTTTTCTTCGGCAGCATCCGCAGCACGGTTTTGAACCTTTTCCACGGCCGATATTCTGGTCATTTTAACTGCCGTGTCCACCAAATCTCGAATAATGGACTCTACATCCCGTCCAACATAACCTACTTCGGTAAATTTAGTCGCTTCAATTTTAATAAATGGCGCATTTGCAAGTCTGGCCAGACGCCGGGCGATTTCAGTTTTTCCGACACCGGTAGGCCCAATCATTAAAATGTTTTTTGGAGTAATTTCATCGCGCAACTCAGCCGAAACTTGACTGCGGCGCCAGCGGTTGCGTAGTGCAATGGCGACAGAACGCTTGGCAGATGCTTGTCCAATGATATGTTTATCAAGCTCACTAACAATCTCTCTTGGGGTCATTTGACTCATGTATTTACTCTTGTGGCTCGGCATCGAGTTCTTCGATCCGCAGATTATGGTTGGTATAAATGCAAATATCCGCTGCAATAGTCAAAGATTTTTCGACTATTTCGCGCGCGCTTAATTCCGTGTTTTCTAAAAGCGCTCTAGCAGCGCTTTGGGCAAATGCTCCGCCGGAGCCAATTGCCATGAAATCATATTCCGGTTCTATCACATCTCCGGTCCCTGAGATAATTAACGAGGTCTTTGCATCAGCAATAATCAGTAAAGCTTCTAACTTTCGTAACGCACGATCAGTTCGCCAGTCTTTTGCCATTTCAACTGCCGCTCTGGTCAAATTGCCGCGGTGTTTTTCCAGCTTGCCTTCAAAATGTTCAAAGAGGGTAAAGGCGTCAGCAGTGGCGCCTGCAAATCCGGCAATAATTTTATCGTGGTATAATCTTCTGACTTTTCTGGCATTACCTTTCATGACTGTGTTGCCAAGGGTAACCTGCCCATCACCGCCAATCACGACTTTATCCTTTCTGCGCACGGAGAGAATGGTTGTGCCTCTTAGTTCTATACTCATATATGATTATGCTTTAAAGAAAAGCGGAGATTTTACATTTCTAATCGATTATGAGCTAGAAGTTTAGCTTATCTATTTTTTGCTAGTCTTTTAAGTCAAGTTTTCGGAATGAAAATAACGATAGCTGTAGCCATATTCACAGCACAGAAAATAATCAATTCCTGCTACCGGTGTTCGGTAAGCACTTTTTCAGCAAGAATTTGCCAATCAGGCAGGCTATCTAATTTACCGATACGTTGCAGATATGCCGAATCAATGGACATGTCAAACAATCTGTCGCACTCAGTCATGACGGATGGCTTCAATAAACAGGCCGCGGAATGTACGGCAGTGAGGGCGTTCATACCGTTGTAATCCGTTTCGTTTGGAGCGTTTTGCAACAAAATTGACTCGATAATCCGCGGCGGTATTTTCCAGAGACTTAAAAGATAAGCCGCTACTTCAGAACGAGTAAATCCAAAAATCTGGTTTTCCAGTTGTGTGACGGGGATATCAGTGCGTTTAACCTGTTCTATCAGGGTATTGATTTTTTCACCCCCCCAATACATAAAAATCAGCAGGCCCATATTATGCAATAAGCCGCCAAGATAGGCTTGATCAGGCCTGTCTTCCGGCTGATTTTCCCTGATAGATATTTTTTGCGCCAGTTCGGCTACCCGGCCGGCATCTCGCCATAAAAACTCCATATAGGTTTCAAATTCAGGATTTTTGACTGGAAAAGAGTTTTTAATGTGAACAGATAACAGTAAATTACTGAGTTTTTTAATGCCTATCAAATTGATTGCTTCATTCAGGTTGGAAATGACTCGATTTAAACCAAAATATGGCGAATTGATCAAATGCAGTAATTTCGCAGATAACACCATATCCTGAGAAAAAATTGTAGCAATATTCTCTATTGTGGAATTTTCATCAGCAATGGCGTTTTTTAGATCAATGTAGATTTTAGGCAGACTCGGCAGTTTTTGCGGGTCACCAACACCAACAATGACACGCGGATCAGAGACGCAGTTCTGTATTTTGAAAACTTGAGAAATGATCTCGCGTAGCGTTTCCGCACTACAGGGTTTACTTAAATATTGGTGAGCTATATAAAGACCGTTTTTCAAGGTGTCTTCATCAGCATAACCGCTCAGAACCAAACGCACTGTGGAAGGATAGGTGTCTCTGACAATTTTCAGCAGTTCGTCACCACGCATTTCCGGCATCATCATATCGCTGACAATCAGATCAATTTTTTGATTTGCCATTAACTCCAAGGCTTGTTTACCGCTGAGGGCGAAATAAAAATTCCAGTGATCCCGGTATGGACGAAATTGACGTTTAAGGGCATTAATAATGTTTTCTTCGTCATCAACAAACAGGATGTTTTTTTTATTCATATAGATTTCCTGTCATGCTTTTTGTTTAGCTTATGATATTTAGTTTAGCACTTTGCCTTAGCTTCAAAACTATTTAAATCTTAAAATTTAACGGGATCGACATTTTTCTTTGTAATAATGAGTAAAATTGAACAGTTAACAATAAGGTCTGAATGCAGCAAGAAGTTATCTTTTGACTTTTAAGCACGATCACTGCCAGCCATATTTGCGCGCAAAAATACCTTTCATAAATTGAGTCAGGATAGCGTATCCAAATAAAATCAAAGCCAGCCAGGGAAAATACGCCATAGGCAGTGCTTGCAGTTTGAAGTATTGGGCAAAAGTTGACATGGGCAAAAATACCCCAAGTGTCATCACCAATAATGTCATGGCTAGTAACGGCCAACCGGGAAAGCTTTGAATAAAAGGGATTTTGCGCGTGCGTATCATGTGAACAATCAGGGTTTGTGAGAGTAAACCCTCCACAAACCAGCCGGATTGAAACAAAGTTTGTTGGTCTATTGAATTATAACCAAACGTAAACCATAGCAGACAATAAGTGGTGATATCGAAAATAGAACTAATGGGGCCAAAGAAAATCATAAAACGGCCAAGTAATTCCGAGCGCCAGCGTTGCGGTTGATCCAGCAATTCTTTATCGACATTATCAAACGGAATGCCAACCTGAGAGATGTCATAAAATAGGTTTTGCAACAAAAGATGCATAGGCAGCATCGGCAGAAAAGGCAGAAAGGCGCTCGCCACCAATACTGAAAACACATTGCCGAAATTTGAGCTGGCAGTCATCTTGATGTATTTAAGCATGTTGACGAAGGTGCGGCGGCCCTCCAATACGCCTTCGTTTAATACCATCAGACTTTTTTCAAGCAGAATAATATCTGCGGCTTCTTTGGCAATATCAACTGCTGAATCCACGGAAATGCCAATATCTGCAGCTCTTAACGCTGCAGCGTCGTTGATGCCGTCTCCTAGAAAACCCACTACGTGCCCACGTTTACGTAGGGTTCGGACGATACGTTCCTTATGGGCAGGGGTTAATCGTGCAAAAATAGTATTGGCTTCAACAGCTTTTCCCAGGGTTTCATCATCCATGTTTTCGGTCTCGGGACCAAGCACAGGTGTATTAACCGGCAGACCAACTACTTTGCATATTTTGGCAGTGACCAGTTCGTTATCACCGGTCAATATTTTTACCGAAATACCGTGGTCATTCAGGGCTTTTAATGCCGGAGCCGCGGTTTCCTTGGGCGGATCAAGAAAAGCAATGTAACCTACCAGCAAAAGATCGCTTTCATCTGTCACAGAATAGGTCTCGCGCAAAGGTCCGAATTCGCGTATGGCGACGGCAATGACCCGCATGCCGTCATCGTTAATTTCCTGGGTGACTTTGCGAACCATTTCTAATTCATTTTGGTTCATGCGTTGAATATCGTCGCCATGTTTTATGTGGCTGCATACGGCCAGAACTTCTTCTACAGCGCCTTTGCAGATCAGCAAATGATGATCCTGGCGTTCACTGACCACTACCGACATGCGGCGGCGCTGAAAATCAAACGGAATTTCGTCAATTTTATGAAAATTGCTGGTGACTTCCAGTTCCCGGTGAATTTCGCCATGTTCCAGCACTGCGACATCCAATAGGTTTTTCAGGCCGGTTTGATAATAACTGTTCAAATAGGCGTATTCCAAAACTTCTTCAGAATCTATGCCAAACAAATCCGCATGTTGTTCTAATATGACTCGGTCCTGAGTCAGGGTGCCGGTTTTATCAGTACAGAGGATGTTCATGGCGCCAAAATTGTGGATAGCGTCCAGACTTTTTACGACCACTTTTTTATGAGACATGATTACGGCGCCTTTCGCCAGGGTCGCTGTAACAATCATAGGCAACATTTCCGGTGTCAAACCGACAGCAACCGAAAGGGTAAATAATGACGCCTCTAGCCAGTCGCCTTTGGTGAAACCGTTTATCAGCAACACAATCGGGGTCATAACCATCATAAAACGGATTAACACCCAGCTGATTTGATTAACGCCGGTTTGAAATGCAGTGGGGCTTCGATCAACTGTCGCCACCCGTTGCGCCAAAGTTCCGAAATAGGTTCGGGTTCCGGTTTCCACCACCACCGCATGAGCCGAGCCGCTGACGACATTGGTGCCCATGAACAGAATGTTATTCAATTCAAATTGTGATTGGAATGGCGCCTGGCTGCGGGCGCCAAATTTTTCAACAGGCATGGATTCTCCTGTAATGGCTGCCTGATTGATAAATAAATCCTTGGCGGAAATAACTCTAAGATCCGCCGGAATCATATCGCCGGCTGAGAGCACCACTATATCGCCAGGTACTAATTCGCGGATAGGCAGTTCGACTGTTTTTAACGGAGCAGGATGCAAAGTCACCCCATAATACTGTAACGCTTCGTCCGCAATACTTTCGGCTAAACTGCGGCGAAGTACGGAAGCGGTATTGCTGACCATGGCTTTAAGCTGTTCTGCAGCGTTATTGGAGCGGGTTTCCTGTACGAATCGAACCACAGTTGAAAGGATGACCATTAACGAAATAACAATGGCGGCTTTCAAATCTTCTGTTAAATAAGAAATTAAAGCCAATACGGTTAATAACACGCTAAATGGATTGCTGTAGCAATGCCAAAGATGAAGCCACCAAGGTCTGGCTTTGTCGTGGTCGACTTCGTTAAAACCGTACTGTTGGCGTTTATTGATGATTTCTAGTGCATCCAGGCCATCTACTTGGCTATGTAAAGCAATTAATAGTTCTTCATTTGTCATCAAAGCCGCCGTGCTTAATGACTGAGAAAACCGGAAAGCTGCGGTAAGATCGGGAATTGTCTTATCAGGCTCCAAAATAGCCAACCTGCGGAAATGGCGGGTAAAGTGTTTTTTGATCAGGCGTCCGCCCAGCAAGTTTTTAATGTATTCAAGTTTCATGATGGTTAACTTATTGTGAATAGACTATTGATTACATCCTGTTTTATAGTGTAATTTTAGCTGGTAGTTAACTTATGATTATGCAAATACCATGAAATCGAAATTTATTTGTTCCGTATTACTAATTCTTGTGTTTTCCGCCGGACACGCTGCTGAAAAAGATTATTCTATTTGTGCCGTGGCCGGATTCTATGAAGGTAACAATAACCGGTTTTTAACTGACTTAGCCGAACGGGTTGCTGCGAAGAACAATCTTTTTGGTGAACATCAATGTACTCAAGCCCTGAAAGAAGGTAAGGTGGTTGGTGAACGTTTTGCGAAAGCTGGAGAGGAAAGAAGAGCTTCGGATTATGAAATCATTCGTTCCGCCACCCATTTTAGCAATTTGATATACGATTCCATTTTATCTAAAGTTAAACTTAACTAAAGATAGAAAGAACTCTATCCGAAATTGTTTTGGACATTTAAATGCCACGCTGACAACAGCCTAACTTGAACGGGCTCGGCTTGCATTGTCTATTGCCCTAATTGCAGACTATAATCTGGCTTTGGTTTTTGTCTGGAGCTTATTTCATGATCGGATGGCTAGTGGTCGTTATGTCAGGCATTTTTTTGGCCGGTTGTGCTAGCGAAGCACATAAATCAGCAGCAGAGTATGCCCAGCAAACACAACTGGAATCTTCTTCGGAAAACCCCACTAGAATCTGGTCCGGGCCGGAATTAGAAGTCAGCCATTTCAGAATGAGATTTTATGGATATGATACGGTTAGTTACCGATTAATTGCGGTAAAACCGGATCAAGCCAATTCGCCGCCGCTTTACCGCTTATTCATAGAAGCAAACTACGGCGGTACCGCGCGGCACTATAACCAGGCAAAATTTGGCAACGGAGTGATCTATCCAACCAATCATCTCAATCATGAATTTCTGCGTTGCCAATTTTTCGGAGATATGGCTGATGCCTGTTTGTTTCGGGATAGGGCGGATATTGAATTAAGCTTGGCTGAGTTGGAAGCCGGCAGCCATACCGGGCTGACGGTGACTTTAGGGTCACGCGACCTTGACTATGAAACCATCAGCATACCGGCTGAGTATGTTGAAGGTTTTCTATTGACAACTTCCAAGAACTAATAGGCTTAATGATTTGTAACTATTCAGCGAATTTTAAGTTAGCGTCAGA
>CAVUMJ010000401.1:0-23649 GCA_963741375.1 uncultured Pseudomonadota bacterium | reverse complement strand
GGAGCGTTTTCTCAGTCGGCTGAGCGGTCTCGGGCCGCGGGCGAGGCTTTCGGGATCGATCAAGACAGGGCGTATTCCGGCTACCGCGAGATGATAGTGGCCGAGGGGCAGCGGGCGGACGGGATCGACTTTGTGGTGATCGCCACGCCCAATTATCTGCACCTGCCGGTGGCCAAGGCCGCGCTGGAGGCGGGGTTTGCGGTGGTGAGCGACAAGCCGGCCACGGCTACCTATGAAGAGGCGCTGGCCTTGGAAGCTGCAGTGACTCGCACCGGGTTGCCCTACGCGCTGACCCATACCTACGCAGGCTATTCACTGGTGCGGGAGGCGCGAACGACCTGCGCGAGCGGACGACTGGGAGAGATTCGCAAGATTGTCGTCGAGTACTTGCAAGGGTGGTTAAGCGCGCCCCTGGAAAAGACGGGCCCGAAGCAGGCGGTGTGGCGGTTGCCGATCCGATTAAAACTGATTCCGCCCAAGCTGTTGCCAATCTATTGCATGAAGGCATCAAGGTGTTATTGGTTACAGGCGATAATGAAATTACCGCACAAGCCATAGCAGCCCAAACCGGTATCCGTGACATTCGCGCTCAGGTTTTGCCGCAGGATAAGGCCGCAATAGTCAAAGAGTTGCAGGACCGTGGTGAAATAGTCGGTATGGTGGGTGATGGCATAAATGACGCACCGGCGCTGGTGCAAGCTGATGTCGGCATCGCCATAGGTTCGGGCGCCGACGTGGCAATTGAAAGCGCGGATATCGTTTTGCTGCAAGGTTCTTTGCTTAAAGTTTCTGAAGTCATGCAACTTTCCAGATTAACGGTGACCAATATTAAGCAGAACTTGTTGGGTGCATTTTTCTACAATATTATCGGCATACCGGTAGCCGCCGGCCTGCTTTATCCCTTGTTCGGTATTTTGCTTAACCCTATGATCGCAGGCGCGGCGATGGCTCTGTCATCCGTTACAGTAGTCAGTAATGCTAATCGCTTACGCTGGATTAGGCTAAGGTGAGGGTAGCAAGCATCGTTTCAAACTTTGAAATAAGCCTGCAGCCGTTTCATAACCGATTGAAGGATATATGTCTCTAAGTGTTTTTAAGCTGGATTCCTTGTTGGAAAGCCATGATTTACCATTTGTAATGATCAATGCCGAGCTTAAGGTGGTTGCAGTCAATAGTGCATGGGAGTCTCGATTCGGCATATCTAGAAATACCCGTATTGGTCAACCCTGCTGCCAGGATAATACGGATTGCAGGCATAAAAAATTATTTCAAAATCTGGAGCCGTATAACGGAATTTTCCCGGCCGATGAGATTTTATCTGATCAGCCGCTAATGCTGAATGTGCGAGGTTATCCTCTGCTCGACAATGACAGCAGGCTGTATCTTGGCGAATCGCAAGATATTATCAGTAAATCTGCAAATCAGATTAATAGTGACGGCATGATCGGCAAATGCCCGGTATTCGCCGCGTTTAAATCCAAACTGGAGCAGGCCGCCGAAATTTCAGCTCCGGTCATGTTATTGGGAGAAACCGGTACGGGTAAGGAGTTGGCGGCAGAGTTTATACACAAACATTCAAAACACGCCAATCATGAGTTTGTCATCGCCGATTGCACTATATTTAGCGAAGAATTGTTTGAGAGCGAAATGTTCGGGCATGAAAAAGGCGCGTTTACCGGAGCAATCAAGGCAAAAAAAGGCTTATTGGAATTAGCGAATAACGGCGTATTATTTCTGGATGAAATTGGCGAATTACCGTTATCCCAGCAGCCTAAATTATTGCGAGCCCTGGAAAGCGGGCAATTCCGCAGAGTGGGTGGAACAACTACTCTGCGGTCTACGGTCAGGGTAATTTGCGCGACGCATAGGAATCTGTCTGAACTAGTTAAAATAGGCCAATTTCGAGAGGATTTGTTTTATCGTTTATCGGTATTTCCAATTGAGTTGCCGCCGCTGCGGGAAAGAAAAGCGGATTTACCCTTATTGGTTAACCATTTTCTGTCTCAGTTTAACCATTCTGCAGATAATCGCTATACTCTTAGCCAATCGGCTACAATTAAACTGATACAACATTCCTGGCCCGGCAATGTGCGTGAACTTAGAAATTGTTTGCAATTGGCGACGGGGTTATGTAAAAACCATGTCATTACTGATGCCGATATCAATTTTGTCAGGCGCAGTTTAGTGACCTCCGAAATGAATAGTCCGGAAGTAAATCCTGACTCTAATCGGCAGATGTCTGATTCTTTGTCTTCAATTGAAAAGTTTGAAGCGGAATTTATTACCGATTTGATCATCAAATATCAAGGAAATCGTAAACAGATCGCCGCAGAAATGAATATCAGTGAAAGAACCCTGTATAGAAAACTACATCGCTTAAATCTGAACTAGGCGCAGTGAATGAATCCGAATCTGATTAACTGGACGTTACAGAATATCAACCTTCAGCTCAAATGGGTAACGCCACCAATGGATATACGTCAGGCTATTAGTCAAATAAAGGCATTACCGCCTTTGCCGGGTACAGCAATGCGTATTCTCAATCTAAATAACGACCCGAATGCCGATACCGCAAAACTGGCGGAAATCATAGAGATGGATCCTTTGCTGACGGCTCAAATCATACGCTGGTCAACTTCATCTTTGTATGGATATAGAGGCAAAGTGACCACTGTTTACGATGCAATCACCAGAGTACTGGGTTTTAATTTCGTGCTTGATCTGGCCTTGGGCTTGTCTGTTCTTGCCCCGCTTAAATCGCCGAAGGAAGGTCCCATAGGCACATACGTGTTTTGGATTCATGCCCTGTGCAGCACTAGGTTCATGAAACACCTATTTGATAGAATGCCGGATAAATCACCATTAAATCAGCAGGAGGTGTTTCTGGCTGGTTTAATGCATAACATCGGTTTTCCATTGTTGGGGCATCAGTTTCCGGATGAATTCGCTCGTTTATGCGCTTTAATTCAGGCTAACCCCAGTTTGTCTATTTTTAATCTTGAAACATTTAGTTTTGGCGTCAATCATAGCGAAACCGGCGCCTGGTTGATGAATGCCTGGTCCATGCCTAGAAGTATTACCAATGTAATTTATCATCATCATAACCCTTACTACCGGGGTGAAAATCATCACTTGAATCTGCTGACATTTCTGAGTGACTGTCTACTGAGCAAGATCGATATTGGAGATGCTAAGAATCAAAATTGTCCCGATGAAGTCTGGGAAGTTTTAGGACTGGAAGAAACCGGCTGTCAGGAAATTCTGGATAAGCTAAATGAAGATTTGGACAAAATTTCAGAAATGGCGGAAATGTTGATTTCTTAATCTGTCTGCTTAAACCAATTTTTCAACTGCGGTTTCTAGGATTATAATAAAGGCAAACCACGGGCCTGTTTGGGTAGGTTGCCTTCCAATCCCATTGCTACCTTCATGATTTTATTGCGTAACGGCATAATGCGCTGAGCGAATCCCAAGCCAAAATTTCTAAGCAGCTTTAAAGGTAAAATTTCATTACTGAAAAAGTAATAAAACATATCCATCAAGGTCATCATTTTAAGGTTTTCGTTGCGGCGCAGGTTTTCGTATTGTTTTAATACGGCTAAATCGGCAATGTCTTTGCCATGATTTTCAGCCTGAATTAGAACCTCCGCCAGTGCCGCCGCATCCAGCAAGCCGATATTGACACCTTGGCCAGCCAAAGGATTGATCATATGCGCAGCATCACCAACCAATACCACGCCTTGTTTGACATAATGCTGGGCATGTTGCCTTCTTAACGGAAAACTGGCGACTCCCAGAATCTGTTTCACTTCGCCAAGGCAATCCGGAAAAGCCTCCATCAGTTCCGTTTTTAACTGATCAGCCGGCAAATTCTTTAAACGTCTAACTTCATCCGCAGAGTTATACCAGACAATAGAGCCAAAATTCCCATCAAGCGGTAAAAATGCCTGGGGGCCTGTCGGAACAAAACGTTGCCAGGTAATATCCTGCTGGCCATAAGCAGTTTCAATATAAATGACCAGAGCTTGCTGGTTATAATCCCAACTGGTTACCCCCAGGCCAACCGTCTGCCTGACCCGGGAATGCCCACCGTCTGCTGCAACCAGCAGGTTTGCCTGCAATTCACGGCCATCTTCCAAAATCAGCGTGGAGTCAATGCCGTTATAGTCAATACTCTTGATGTTTTGCGGCATAAATAAGGTCACATTGCCGAATTGCTCCAAAGCATCCAATAATGCCAGTTGCGTTACCCTATTTTCAACGATAAAACCGAGTTCTGATTTTTTAATGTCGTTGCTATTAAAAGTCGTATCGCCGGAGCTTTCCCATACCCGCATGCGTTGAAATGGGCAAAGACGTCTGGAAACGACTCCTTGCCAGGCGCCCACAGTCTGCAAAATATTTTTTGAAGCAATGCTTAATGCTGAAACCCGCAAATCATGGGGTTGTTGACTTGAAAAAGCTTCCGGAACCTGCGATTCAATTAATGCCACCCGCAATTTGCTTCCGCCCAGACAACAGGCCACAGCAGCCCCTACCATGCCGCCACCAACTATCACTACATCAAATTTTTCAGTCATATTGATACGTCGCTCTGGTCAAAAAACTTAAAATATATCCCACAAACTTTGGAAAGTTTGCAGAATACTCAAATTAAAAACATAAAGTCCGCCACGGAAACACAAATAGTGCCTATAGACTTCATTGGGTTTATTTTATAAGAATTTGCTTAAAATTCTTAACAATAAATTCAGCTATTTATACCAAGTTACCATATGTACGGATTTGTTGGGAGAGATAAGCTAGGTTAACAATCTTTCCAAATGTCTCCAAACTGATTTGGAAACCGATTGTTCAAGATTGTTGTAACCCTTGCCCTTAATATTCAAGCCAAACAAGTTGGCTGGTTAAGGCCTGAATTACTCTGTTTAGCCATGTTAAACGGAGTGATTTGAACCTTGACCCGTTGTTTGAGTGTTGGCGGGATCAAGCACTCACATTGCAAACAAATAAAATTACCGGTTGGCGCGCCGTAAGCAAATTCTTTAACCAATTTCGGATGGCTGCATTGTTGGGCTTCAGGGTATTGATTTGAATTTTCAAATTTAATATTCTGCATAAAACATCCTATAAGCGGAGTTGGCAATAGCATTCTTAAAAGCTCGCAAATTAAAATTTGCAGCTTGGGATAACTATAATCCCAGTTGCCTTAAGGTTTGATTAAGCCCATCTATCCTTAAGTTTTAAATTTGGCTGAGGAGTGTTTGCTATGCTATGTTTTTAGCTTGATAAGATAAAGCCAGACAGGTAGGCGGTTTTTATAACGCCAACAAAGGGTCGAGTCCATTTCGCTTGTCTAATGCATATAAGTCGTCAAAACCGCCTATATGCTGATCGCCAATATAGATTTGCGGAACTGTGCGGCGCTGAGTCATTTCCATCATTTTCTGACGTAGTCCGGGTTCGGAATCCACATTAATTTCTTTATATTTAGCGCCTTTTCGTTCCAGCAGTTTTTTTGCCATGGTGCAGTAAGGGCATAGATTCGCAGTGTATATCAGAATTTCCGGCATGATTTGTTTATATAAATATGAGTCGTGGTTGATATTGTACCCAGTCTACCGCTCTTGCTCAATTTCAAATGCTGCAGCTAGCGCAGAGATTAGTAAAAACGCCGCCTCAGTGATTGTTCTGCCGAAAGTGACAATGCCATCTTCATGGCCTAACATGCTGAACATGGTTTTGGAATCAAATTGCCCTGACAAAAACAATGCTTTAACTGCTTCGGCCATTTCCGGGGTACCATAGGGAATGTTTTGGTCCGTGTAAGGTATTCGCATCTGCCGGGTTTTATGCCACAATTCCGGACTGTGCACATGAATGACTGCTTGTATGCCGGCATCAAGCTGATAAACGGCAGCATGAGTCAGGGCTTCTGAAGACGGCAGTTCAGGACCGTAAGATTTGATTCTATTGTCATGCGGACAGGCATTCTCAATGACGACATAGTGTTGCCGGTTGAGTTTGGGAATATGGCCGGTCTGAGTTGCTGAGATCACAAACTGTCGGCTTTCCGGAACTAAACGGCGGCTAATATTGCCGTATCCCAGACCGTAATATTTTTCGGGTTTCCGGCCAATCAAGTCCAGTTTGTAAAGCAGAGTCCGCCATGAATTAAGTTCTCTAATATCCATGTCTTCAGGTAATTCACCTGGCTGATGCTCCAGCTGATATTTGATCACTCCCTCAGTGTCTTTATTAATTATATTCATTTTGTATATATATTTTTCATGAAGTTTAAGTATTTAAAATTAGCTTTCATGGTTGTGATGATATTTTTTGCAGCCAGTTTAAACAAAGTCTTCGCCAATAATCAAAATACACCATACAAGTTGGTTAGTCAGGCGGATATTCAACAAAAAATTACTCAAATTAACGATAAACAGAATTTATCAGTAGAAATTAAAAATCGCTTGCTTGCAGCTTACAATGAAAGCACTGACAACCTTAAAGAAATTCAGGCCCAGGAAACTCAGGCCGAATCATTTAAGCAGGCAATGAACAAACTGCCGATGGAAGCAAAACAACTTACCAGGCAGATTGCAACTGCGGAAAACAATTTGAAAAACCGCAAGCAGGAAAAATTGGGGCTGATTCCAACTGATGAATTAGAACAAAGATTGATTTCAGAAAAAACCAGCCTAAGTGATTTAGATGCGGAAGTCAGCCGTCTGGATGCACAAATCAACCAGCAACTTACCCGGCCGCAACAAATCAGGGAAAAAATCTCCGAAATAAAAAGCAAACAAGCCATCAGTCAACAGGAACAGCAGGAAGTAGCCGGGAAACATGGCAATAATCTTGCCGAGAATGAAGCCAGACAATTGTTGCTGGATACGCGCATACGTTTGTTTAACACAACTTTAAAAACGCTGGAATTGGAAAATATCAGCGGGCCGTTGCGTCTGCAAAATCACAAAGATCTTTTGCATTTACAGAATCTCAAACGTGAATTGCTCAGTTTTCAGATTGCCGATTTGGATAATTTTCTGCTGGATAGAAGACAGCAGGAAATTGAAAAACAACAGGCTGAGTTGCAACAGGCCGAAAAAGAAGCCGAAGGCAAAAGCCCTTTGATTTTGGCGGCTACCAAGGAAAATATTCAATTCAATCATATCCTTCAGGATGTCAATAATAAAATGGAGCAATTCCAGGTTCAAAAAAATGAATTGGATGTGCGTTATCAAGAACTTGAAAAGGATTTTCAAAGTGCTCAACAAAAAATCAATCTGGCAGGGATGAGTCCGGCCTTGGGCAATTTGTTGCGGGAGCAGCGCCGAAATTTGCCGCAGCGTAAGCAATATAGTGAGTTAAACGAAAATATTCAGAATGAAATTGCTCAGGCCAGTCTTGAAACCTTTAAACTGGAAGAAGCAAAAAAGAAATTATCTGATGTTGGGCAAGCGATGCTGACGCGTATGTCTTTACAACTTCCAGCCGATATTAGCGATGCGGAAAAACTTAAAACTCGCACTGAATTGCGAATACTGCTAAACGATCAAAAAGATATTGTGTCGCGTCTGTACATGGTTTATGCCGAATATTCGCATATCTTGGGTGATGTGGATTTTAGTTTGCAACAAATGCTGAATAGTTCCGACAAATTTAGTGAATATTTGGATCAACGTTTGCTTTGGGTTCCCAGTGCGCCAATCATAGACAAGTACTATCTTGACGAAATTTTAAATTCGGCGTTGTGGTTTGTTAGTTCCGAGAACTGGCTGAATGTGGAAACCAAGTTTCAGGATAGCATTGAAAATCATCCTGTCATTGTGATGCTGGGCTTGATCTTTGTGATTGTACATTGGCGATTTATCGGCAAGATCAAAGAGTTGCTGCAAAATATCTTATCCAAAAACTCGGTTAGTAAACAGCATTTATTCAGTTTTGGCGAAACCGTACAGGCTTTTGCCTATCTTTGGGTGTTGTCATTAAACGGTCCGCTACTGATGATTTGGTTGTGCGGCGTTTTGATTCTGGGCAGCAAGATGGAATTTTTTAGCCACGCTTTCGCAAAGGGATTGTTTTCTGCCGCCATTTCCCTAAGCATTATTCAGTTTTTCTTCCGGGTATTCAAACCTGAAGGTTTTGCGGAAGTCATGTTTCAATGGCCTAGACATATTACCTATTTGCTTTACAGTCAATTTAAATGGTCCAGGTATGTTGTTGTGCCTTGCATTTTTATGACGTCCATGACCGGTAGTGATGTGTTTTCCGAGCATAGTCTGGCTTTGGGCAGAACGGCGTTGATTTTGATGATGCTGGCCATGGCTTATATGTTCCATCGTTTCAGTCACCCGGCAACAGGCCTGGGTAAGGTTTTTTACAGGCAACATCCCGGCTGGATTACATCATTGCGCTATCTATGGTATTTGATTGCGCTGATAGCGCCTTTAGTGATCATCGGTTTTGCAGTAGCAGGGTATTACCAGAGTGCGCTGGAATTACAACAAAAACTGATATTTAGCTTGCGGCTGATTTTCATCACCGTGTTATTTCACGAACTTGCCCAAGGCTGGCTGGCAATCAGCAAGCATCAATTGTCCTTGCAAAATGCCAGACAAAAACGTAAGCAAAGCGAACTCCCGGTTTCAGAGCCTTTGGAAGACAGTTACCCAATTGAAACTTCGCTGTTTGATTTGTCCCAACTAAGTAAACAAAGTGAAAAATTGTTAACCACTATTACCGCCGTCATCATCGTGGTGGGCTGCTGGATGATCTGGAGAGACATCCTCTCCGCTTTTGCTGTTTTTGATCAAATTCCATTATGGCAACATATTTTGATTACGGACGGCAAAGAAACTTTACAACCCATTACGCTGACCAATTTGCTGCTCAGTGTGATGTATGCAGGGGTGACATCGGTATTGGTGGCAAATTTTCCGGCCTTGGTTGATTTGCTTTTGATAGGTAAATACCAAATGTCGACCGGCAGCCGTTATGCTTTGATCCAATTATCCAGATATGTGTTAATCGCCATTGCCTTTCTGATTATTGCTAATGAACTGGGCGGGGCCTGGTCGCAAGTGCAATGGTTGGTGGCGGCTTTGAGTGTGGGATTGGGTTTCGGCTTGCAGGAAATATTCGCCAATATGGTTTCCGGCATCATCTTGCTGTTCGAACGGCCCATTCGGGTTGGCGACACGGTCACCATAGGGGATGTGACCGGCAGGGTAGTGCGCATTCAAATGCGCGCTACCCACATTGTCGATTACGACAGAAAGGAATTAGTGGTGCCGAATAAGATTTTTATAACGGACCGCTTGGTGAACTGGACGTTGTCCGATACTGTCACCCGCATCGTGGTGCCGGTTGGCGTGGCTTATGGCACGGATATCGATCAGGTGGAAGCCTTATTCCGGGAGGCAATTAAACAAACTCCGCTGGTTTTGCAAGAGCCCCTGCCGGAAGTGATTTTTAATGGCTTTGGCGAAAGTTCTTTAGATTTTAGTATTCAGGTATTTGTGCATGAATTGAAAGATAGGATAGCGGTAAGGCATAGTTTGCATAAAAACATCTACGATATTCTACATACTAATCACATAGAAATACCTTTTCCACAGCGCGACGTGTATATTCGCGCCACCCAGGCAAGCTGAGTTTTAACTTTCCAAGGCCAGGATAGCGCCCCATTGCGCTTCACTGACCGGCATAATGGATAGCCTGTTGCCGTTACGCAATAAGGCTAATCCGTCCAGATTGGTTTGAGCTTTTAGCTGCTTAAGACTGATGGTGCGCGACAGCTTTCTGACAAATTTGACATCCACCATGCACCAGGTGGGTTTATCAGGGTTGCTTTTAGGGTCAAAATGCTTGTCCTGCGGATCAAACGCGGTAAAGTCGGGGTAACTTTCCTTGACGACCTGCATGATGCCGACAATACCCGGCTCTTCACAATTGGAGTGATAAAAAAACACCTGATCGCCAATCTTCATTTCATCCCGCATCATGTTGCGGGCCTGATAATTGCGGACGCCGTCCCAATGCTCGGTTTGCTGCGGTTTATTTTGCAAATGATCTATGCCGAATGCATCCGGCTCTGATTTCATTAACCAGTACTTCATAAATACTCCTATTTGTTCCTAAGTTGTATTGTAGCTATTAATTCATATGGAATTATCAGAAATGGGTAGTGATTCAGTTTGAATTAAATGTCAGTTATCACGATTTACCTTGATGGATGGTATCCGCCAGTTTTGGAATCCTCAATAGCCAGCAGACCGCTCATGCTTCGACAGGCTATGCACGAACGGTCTGCTGAGCAGGCAAACTGCTTTTTTAGGCTTCATGTTTAAAGGCTCAAGGCAAAGGCGGTAACCCCAGTTCTATTAGAAATTGGTTATGCTTTTTAGTGCTTGTGACGATGTTTTTCTCTAAATTCACTAACTCCGCATTGACCGCCTGCAAATCAATTTGAGCTTCTGTTTTGGCGGTGCTGACATAACGCGAAATATTCAGGTTGAAATCGTTTTTCTGAATTTCTTCCATGGTAACGCGACGGGAATAGCGTTCTTCTTCCTTGCGGAATTGGTAAGTATCGACAATCTTGCCGATATGCTCAGGCAATAAACGGTTCTGGCGTTTGCCTTTTTCAAATTGTTCGCCGGCGTTGATAAACAAGATGTCGTCCGGTTTTTTACATTTTTTCAATACCAGAATACAAACCGGTATACCCGTGGAGAAAAACAGGTTGGCAGGCAGGCCAATCACGGTGTCGATATGTCCGTCTTTTAATAGCTTGGTGCGTATGCGTTCTTCAGCCCCGCCCCGGAACAAAACCCCATGGGGCAGAATGATAGCCATAGCGCCTTGATCGCTTAAAAAGTGAAAACCGTGCAACAGGAAGGCAAAGTCCGCAGCGGATTTTGGGGCAAGGCCATAGCTTTTAAAACGGAAGTCATTGCCTAAGGCTTCGGTAGGCTCCCAACGATAGCTAAACGGTGGATTAGCCACCACAGCATCATATTCCAATTTCTTGGCCGGGTTCATTTCATTCAGAATATCCCAATCATTCAGCAAGGAATCGCCGTGGTGGATTTCAAATTCGGAATCCTTCACGCCATGCAGCAGCATGTTCATGCGCGCCAGGTTGTAGGTGGTGATGTTTTTTTCCTGTCCGTAGATTTTACCAATGCCGTGGGGGCCGATTTGCTTGCGCACATTGAGCAATAGCGAGCCGGAGCCGCAAGCAAAGTCCAGCACTTTGTCGAGTTTTTTCTTTTTGCCGGTGGCCGGTTCCTGGCTGTCAAGGGTGACGATTGAGGACAGAATGGTGGAAATCTGCTGCGGCGTATAAAACTCACCGGCTTTTTTGCCCGAACCTGCGGCAAACTGGCCGATCAGATATTCGTAGGCGTCGCCCAGAATATCGCTGTCGGTTGAAAACTTGGCAATACCTTCGGCAATTTTGCTGATGATGGTGCACAGCTTGGCGTTGCGCTCAGGATATTTTTTACCGAGTTTTTCGGAGTTGAGGTTAATCTCCGAGAACAAGCCTTGAAAGGTACTTTCAAAGGATTTGTTTTCGATATACTCAAAGCCCTTTTCCAAGGTCTGCAGCAATTCGCCGTTTTGGGTTCTGGCCAGTTCGGCAATACTGCTCCAAAGATGTTGAGGTTCAATCACATAATGCACTTTGCGGCGCATTTGTTTTTCAAATTCGGCTACATCGTCGGCATTTGCTGCATACCATAGGGATAGCGGCGCACGCTTATCGTCGTCTGACAGCTTGGGGTAATCCGACCCTAGCTCTTTTTGGGCTGAGGCTTCGTAGTTGTCCGACAGATAACGCAAAAACAGAAACGACAGCATATAGTCGCGGAAGTCGTCGGCGTTCATCGCGCCGCGTAGTTGGTCGGCAATCCCCCAGAGTGTTCGGCCTAATTCATTGAGTTCTTGTTCTGTCATAGTTGTTTTGTTTGGGTAAACGTAGAGACAACCGGAACGGCGTCAGTCTGTTGTCTTGGCATTCTTGCGCCGCAGTTCCATCGCCTTTCTGCTGATGTCTTCGATGCTGTCATCGTTATCGATCGCCTGTCTCCACTGGGTGTAGTCAAAAGGCTCACGTTGAATCAAGGCGATAAAACGCTCCATTTCAATGTCGCCCAGATATTGGGCCAGGATTTGAAGGCCTTTAACTCTTATTTCCGTGTCTGTAATCATGCTAGCACCTCTCTGATAAAGTCGATGGGGTCTTTTATTGGCATATTTTTAATGATTTCTGCTTTTTTAAGAATGCCGCTATCAGTCGTTAAAAAATAATCGGCATTTGCTGTTATGGCGCAAGCAAGATGCAATGCATCAAATTTTTTCAGCCCCTGCTGGTTAAGTGATCCGGCAATCTGAATTATCTCATCCTGTGCTTCTATATCAATGTCAGCGTATCGTTTCCATTTGCCAATCTGCTCCCGCCGCTCAAGAAAAGGGTTTTGTGCATTTTCGTAGTCCAACACATAAGACCAGACCAGCTTATACAATCCCGAACGAATGTGTTCCTGTATTTTTAACTTCGCCTCTGCCTCCAGCAGGATTTTGATATTGGATTGATCATCAAATGGGCGGTTAAACATGCAATTATCAAGGTAGAGTTTCATCACAAGTTCATTCTCCTGAATACAGACAGGACTTTGCCGATAATTTTCAGTCGATTTTCGGTCATGGTTGATTTACCTCTATAGGAGTATCAGGGAATATTTCAGGATTAAAGCGGTAGTTATTCATAAAATCGCTTAATATTTTTTTGAAATATTGGCAAAGTAGTAGGTATTGTTTTCGTTGCTGACGATAAACAACTGCATAAAACACAGCAGCGTGTTGGTGTAGCCGTTGCCGGGGTCGTTTTTGTAATCGACTATTTGTTCCATGGCTCGGCGTGGGCTGACCTGGAGTGATTTCAGCTCAATTTGCACTACGGGAACGCCGTTGATCAGCAGAATCACGTCATAACGGTGGTGGCTGTTATTGGTGTTGATGCGCAACTGATTGACGACTTCAAAGTCGTTTTTACACCAGTCTTTGATGTTGACCAGCGTGTATTGCAGGGGCGTGCCGTCTTCCCGCAGGAAGGTATTACGCTCACGCAGAGTTTTGGCGGCGGTGTAAACGTCGGAGGTGACGATTTCGTCGCGCAGGCGGGCGAATTCTGCGTCTGTTAGCTTGACTCGATTAAGCGACTCAAACTTGTTGCGGAAGTTTTTCTCTAGCGCCTCACGGTCGCGGATTTCCGGGCAAGGGGTGTATTTAAGATCGGTCAACTTACCTATTAAGCCTTGTTCGATCTGGTTTTCTTTTATGGTCATTTGCAACGTTTAAAAAATGTGCTGTGAGGGATTTTAGCGGATTTTGCAAACAATATGTACACAAGCTCATAGAAGCGCCGAACAAGATTCGATGCGTAAAGCTGCTGCGCGGCAAGCTGGAAGTTTTTGTACGCCAGAAAAGCCCTGAAAAGGTTCAACTAACTGCTGAATGCAGATTAGTCATTTTTTAAAGCAACTGGATAGGGTTTATTAATCTCAAAACAGACCAGCGTTCAGAGTCGGCGCCTTTGAATGGATGCAATTTAAAGCCGGAGAGATCCATATTATCTATGTCTGATGCAGTATCCAAGTTGACCAGCTGCATTCGTAACCGTTTTGTTACGCAGATAAAGCTTGCGAATTAATCAATCGAATAAATTAACCCAATAGCGACGCCAGATTAACTTGGCTGAAATTGCTGTGGCTGTTTAATGCCAAGTTAGGATTGTTTTGAATATCTGCAACGATTTTGCTTGTTAAAGATTTAGCCTGACTATAATTGGTAATCGGCTCGGCATTGCTGGAACTGGTTTGGGTGGTGGATTGAGACAGTTGTTGAGCGTTTTCAGACAAGCTGACGCTGTCCGTCTGAGAATTGGTTCTGACTGTTTGCCCGCCGGCATCTTCTGTGGAAGCAGGATTTTTTGAATTTTGAGAACCGGATTGTGGAACTGTCAATGATTGTGTAGATAATGGGTCAGTAATTTGCATAATCAATACCCTTAAGTTTGAATGATGGATAATCGAATTTTAATACATTTTCCGTCGATTGTTGAAAACATTTCCGGCTTATATTTTGTAACTATTAAGTTTAGGACAGTTAGAGTGATAGCAAAGCCCATCTTAGTAGATTGTGTGATGGGTTTCACTATCGTTCTACCCATCCTACAAACTCATCATGGAGTTTAAAACGCATTTAATCATGTTTGAAAAATTAAATAATTTACTTGCTAGCGCCAATCAAGTTATCTTGGGTAAAAACAGTAGTATCCGATTGTCGGTTTGCTGCTTATTAGCACATGGACATTTATTGATTGAAGATGTTCCCGGCGTAGGCAAAACTACGTTGTCTCATACCCTGGCAAAACTGTTTGGCCTGGAATATCAACGGATTCAGTTCACCAGCGATATTCTGCCGGCCGATATTATTGGCAGTTCGGTTTTTTTAGCGGATAAGCAGCAATTCAAATTTCATCCCGGTCCTATTTTTAAGCAAATCATTTTGGCTGATGAAATCAATCGGGCCAGTCCGAAAGTGCAGAGCGCTTTGCTTGAAGCAATGGAAGAAAGACAAGTTACCGTAGATGGCAAAACCTATCCTTTGCCGACTACTTTTTTTGTGATAGCCACTCAAAACCCGCTTTTTCATGCCGGAACTTTTGCTTTGCCGGAATCGCAAATGGATAGGTTTTTGATGAGAATTGCCCTAGGTTATCCGGATCAACGCGCTGAACGGGAATTATTGGCCGGTAGTCCCAGACATTTATTGGTTGATAAGTTACCGGTCATCCTGCCGCTTGATGAGTTGATGAAAATTCAAAAAATGGTCAATCAGGTTTATGCCTCACCGGCGTTATTGGATTATGTGCTGGCAGTTCTAACCTTTACCAGACAATCGGATTTGTATCAATGCGGTTTGTCTCCACGGGCAGGTTTAGCCTTGCTGAGAGCGGCCAAAGCCTGGGCATTAATGGCGGAACGTCAAGCGGTTTTGCCGGAAGATATTCAAGCCGTTTTACCGGCAGTAGCCGGGCATCGTTTGTGTCCCGGTCAAAGCGACTCAATCAGCATTGTCGCCCCAATCATTAATTCCGTGCCTGTTTAAGTTCAGATGTTGCCTGAAATCAGCCGTTCCCGAAACAATGGCGTTTGTAACAAAAATCATTATCTTCTGCCTTTGAAAAATGCCTAGCGCCGTCAATATTCGACAACGTCTGGCGCAAAGCCGATTTTTCAAAGGCGAGGCGGCTGTAGCCGGGCCTGTGACCTTAACACAACGGCGTATTTTCATCCTGCCGACTAAACGCGGGCTGGGGCTGATATTGACGATACTGTTATTGTTGTTGATTGCCTACGTCTACAATAATAATTTGATTTATTTTCTGGGGTTTTTGCTGTCCAGCATTTTCTTTATCACTATATTGCATACTTATAAAGTCTTGTCCGGGCTTCAGGTGCAAGCTGGCAATGTGCAGGCTGTTTTTGCAGGCGAGGATGCCGGATTCCAAATCATTGTCAGTCATTCCCGTCCTCAAACTAGAAGGGCGATTACCGCCAGACTGGAAACCGAAATCATTTTCGACCTGTCCGCCAATGACAGTAGAACGCTCACCTTATACAAACGCGCAAAACGCCGCGGCTGGCAGCAGCTTGAAACAGTGACTTTTAGCAGCGATTACCCATTGGGTATTTTTCGGGCGTGGTCTCCCATTAGATTTGATAGAAAAGTGCTGGTCTATCCCAAACCCAGCCAGCTTGAATTGCCTTTGCCTACGGAAAATTTTATGCCTGAATCAGGCGCAATTAATTATGCAAGGAATCAACAGGGCGACTTTGACGGCGTTCGGGCATATCAGGCTGGCGATGCAGTCAGGCAAATACATTGGAAAGCCTATGCAAAAGGTCAAGGCCTGGTTTCAAAGCAATACGCTGATCAAACCGGCAAACTGGAAGTTTGGCTGGATTATGCATCAGCGCCCGGTACCCATTTTGAAGAGTGTTTGTCTGTGCTGACCCGCTGGGTGATTGATGCCGAGAAATGCGGAATAAAATACGGACTGATTTTACCCGGAGTGAGTATTTCGCCGGAATCCGGTCAGCAACATTTCACCGCTTGTCTGGAAGCTTTAGCTTTGTGCTGATTGGTAAAACTAATAGACGTGTTTGCCGACAAAGCCTTTAAAAATGGTTAAAAAAACGATTTTAAAATCCAGCCATAAAGACCAATGACGCAAATATTCCAGATCGTGATGGACACGGGCTTCCATTTTTTCAATAGTGTCGGTTTCACCACGGCAGCCGTTGATTTGAGCTTGACCGGTAATGCCCGGCTTAACCTTATGCCGTAACATATAGCCTTGAATTTGTTTGCGGTAAAACTCATTATGCGCCACTGCATGCGGTCTTGGCCCAACCACCGACATGGTGCCTTGCAGCACATTCAAGAATTGCGGTAATTCATCTAAAGACGTACGCCGTATAAAAGCCCCCAACGGTGTGACACGGGCATCATTGGCGGTGGCTTGCTTGATGGTGTCACCGTTTTCGCAAACTGTCATGGATCTGAATTTCCATACTTCAATTTGCTCGCCTTTTATGCCATAGCGTTTTTGCTTGAAAATCACAGGCCCCGGTGAAGTTGCTTTGATAGCGATGGCGAGAGCCAGCATGACCGGAGATATCAATGGCAGGATCACGGCGCATAAAGCCAGATCTTCAATACGTTTTAAAATACCGTTGAATGAATTAAATGGCGTGTCGAATACACTGACAACCGGTATGCCCTGAACATTGCTCCATTTGGACTGTATCAGATTGAAGGTGAAAAAATCCGGGACGATGTTGACCGAGACGGTGCTGTCGGCCAGCTCATGAATCAAAAGATTGATTCTCTTTTCCGCTCTAAGCGGCAGAGTAATATAGATATGGTCTATTTCACCATTCTGGGCACGGCTGAGCAGTTCTTTAAAACTACCGGATATCGGCTGGGATATTTCACCAAAACGCCCATCTCCACTGACAATGCGGTCGTCAAAAAAACCGATAAATCTATAACCCAGCCAAGGCATTTCGGATATGGCCAGTTCTAATCTGTGCCCCAAACTATTCGCTCCCAGGATGGCGTAGTTTCTGGAATTAAAACCATGTATTCTAAGGTAAGTTAAAACCCATCGGCGCGCAGAGTGGCTGATTATAATCGCTAGCGGCGCCATCGGTAGCCAAAGCTCTATGACATCTTTTGAATATTCAAAGTCAGTATGAGAAATATATAATCCGCTAACCATCAAAGCAAAAGAGCTTAGCCAGGACAGTAAAATTCTTAATGACTCATCGAACATTGGCGCACCACGCCAACCTTGATAAATTTCCTGATTTTCCGCAAAAAGACTGAACAACACGATGGTAATCAGGCAGACTAATAAATATTCCGGACCGGTAGGGATGTGATATATCCGCAAGGAAATAAACAAGGATAAAAAAATCAAAGTGTCATCAACAGCTCTGGTCAGCCCTTGCAATTGTGAAGATAACGGTCGAATAAGTCCTTTTGGATGTGATTGAGTCATAACGCAAAATTCCTTAAACAGAATGGACGGGTAAGTTTTTCAATTTACAGATGAAATGTTGCAAAATGATGATAAAAAGCTTCTGGAAATAATGCATTTTTTAAAGAAATTTTATCTTTATAATTTAGGCCTTTATTGACAAGTATTCATTTTTGATAAGCATGCTTTTAAGTCGGCTAAACCGGAATTTATAGGTCCAAGTACAAATCTATCGAATAGCTGGCTATTTAGTTTATTTCTAAGCATCATCTTAGTTCAAAAATGAAATACTTTTGGGCTTTTCTGTCTTTTGCATCAGTAGAGATTGGAGACTTGTCGGCTTTCAAATTTGAGGGTTACTAAGTTTGAAGTTTAGTGTGAGTTCGGATACGTTTCAAGCCCGGAAATTCAGATTAGTGATCAAAAATACCGGTCAAATGCCCATCCTGATTGTATGCTTTTAATGTTTAACGGTTTTCGTATACTAGTGTGCCAAATTTTTAATCGAACTTTAATCGAATATTTTAATTTTTTAGAACCTGCTCACATAAACTGGGTAATGGCGGAGGCGGCGCCGGTTTGCCTTGAGCGGGTGTTTTTGCTTCAGCGGTAAACCACCAATCTAGATCTGCGCCACAACCATCAGCCGTTGCCAACGGTTCCTGACCGGCGCAGTTGGGATTGTTAACAGGGCATTTCAAACGAATGTGAAAATGATCGTCGTGCTTCCACCAGGGCCGAATTTTATGTAACCACATTAAAGATGCCGGAGTCTTGTGGTTACAGATTTCCCGTTTTATGCTGGGATTAACGAATATTCTATCCACTTCCGGCCTTAAAGCCGCAAGCTCAAGCACCTTTTCATTGAGTAATGACCAGTGTTGCCGGTCAACGTTATCATCCACAGGGTTAACAACCGAGGTGGCGCTCCAGGTTTCCCGCTCGTCAACCGTTAACAAATGTTGATTCGCCTGTTCTGAAAGTAAAAACCATACATCTACATCCAGACCGGTTTGATGGCTGCGGTGGCCGCTGATGGTCGGGCCGCCTCTGGGCTGGCCTAAATCACCGATTAATAAGGTTCCAATTTTTTTGTCAACGGCCTGCTTTCCCAAATCCTGAATAAATTTAATCAGAGCCGGATGTCCGTAATAGCGATTTCTGGATAAGCGCATGACTTGGTAGCCTTCGCCGTTTAAGGGTAAAGAAACCGCGCCGCTTAAACAACCGGCATTATAAGTCCCTATGCTTTGCGCATTGCCGGTAATGGCGGCTGGGTTAGTGATTGCCGCCCATTTTTGAGCTATCGAGTCTGCAAAACAGTTAAAACTAAAAAATAAAATGCAGATGAAGCAGGAAAGCAGCTGAATAATTGATTTTAAAGCAAAATCAAAGGAGTTCATCATAAGCGAAATATGTCATGCAAAACAATCAGTAAAATACAAGGTACACCACTCGTAGGATGTGCCAACCAGCGGGCGGCGCATCTTTCGCGATTGATGCGCTTCACTATCGCTTATCTACATGGATGTAGTGTATGCAGGAATTGCAGGAGCAAACTCCTGTTATCTACATGGATGTAGTGTATGCAGGAATTGCAGGAGCAAATTCCTGTTATCTACATGGATGTAGTGTATGCAGGAATTGCAGGAGCAAATTCCTGTCAGCACATCATACACTTAAGCCATTGATATAAAATAAAATTTGTCCAAAGTAAGAGCCACCGCTAGTTCAAAGCCCAAAAAAAAGAGGGGGCATTATCATGTCCCCATGTCAGCTACGTATCTTGTTAATAAGAAGAAATTTTAACAGGTTTATGTTATCAGTTCATCTTATGGCTCCCCCCAAATTTGCTATTAGTTTTCCTTAAACGCACAATCAGCAGCCCGAGTATGCCGGCTAAGGCAATTTGTGTCCACAAAGGCAAAGGAACTTGGGTGGCGGACAGTCCGGTTCCGCTAAGCGCAATGGTTTGAGGGTTTACGCCGGCATTGTCGGAAATTTGCAGCGTGGCGCTTCTGGCTCCGGAAGCGGAAGGTTTAAAATTTAAAACAATGGTGCAACTGGCCGACGGCGCAAGCGTAGCGCCATTGATACACGTTGATTGCGAACTGTTAATCGAAAAGTCCGCGGCATTAGCGCCGGTAATGGAAAGCGTGTTCAGGTTAATAGCAGGAGTGCCTACATTATTCAAAGTGATGGTAATAGGTGTAGCGGAAGTCCCGTCAGTAGCCGTACCAAAAGCGGCGCTGCTGCTGGATAATGACAAAGGACCCTGGCCTTGGTAAATATAAACACTTTGATAGGCAAACACTGCGCAGCCATTCGAGCCGGTAGGATAATTTTCAACATAAAGCTGAAAATTGCCGGCGGAAGCAATATCCGCTGCAGCTAAAGGAATTTGCAAGGTATTAGAGTTAACAAACGTCGGAGTGCGATAACTGCCATTAGCATAAACCACTGAGTTGCTGGTAAAACCGGCGCCATTAATCGTTAACGTTAAGGCGCCGCCTCCCGCCGCGATGGCATTTGGGCTTAAACTGGTAATGGTTAAAGGTATGCTGGTGGTATTAAAGTTGGCGTAGACCAGTGTTTCATCGGTCGCGGTTAAAGTGGTGGGGCTTATGCTATTGGTTAAATCATCGCTCCAACCGGCAAAACTCCAGCCGCTGGCTGCTGTTTCGGTAAAAGTTAAAACTTGTCCGCTTGGGTAAAATCCATCGCCGGTTGGGGAAGCGGGGGTGATAGTGGCCGAACCGCCGCAGGGAGGAAAGTTGAAATTGGTGGCCGGCTGAAATTGCGGCGTCACAGTTGCAGTGTAAGTAGTGCTGCCTGCAGGTAAGGACGAGATAGTATGCAACTGAGCGCCGCCATCACTCCAACTGGAAAATGCATAACGGCTATTGTAACTGTAAGGATATACCGGACTGTCGGTATTTAGGGTATGCGAGCTTCCGGAAGTCCAGCTACTATCATATGGCAAAGCAAAATTCTTTGGGGTATAGAAAAAGTTGCCATCTATATAAGCATAAAGATTGGAGCTGAAACTGCCGGGGCTTACATTGACGGTATAGACCGGAGACTGGGTAAATTCGGCAATGGTATAAATCGGATTGCCGGTATCAGGGACATAAAAGGTCTTTGGGTTAGCGCTAAGTCCACCGGGTAGCCAAAAGTAAGGAGCAACGCTGTTATATGCGTAAAAGTTCCAGCCGGAATTAGGGGAGGCAGTGAGAGTTGCCTGTTGTCTGGCCGTCAGAAAAACTCCGCTAGCTCCGCTATAAGCTTTAGGTGTAGGGCTGATCGATACTGTGCCGGGAGTTGGCGAGGTAGGATTAACAGCCGAAGTATATGGCGTCAGTTGGATAAAACTGGCCGAGTAAGTGGAATACTGCGGAGAAGTGGCTGGCGTGCCGAATTCTCCGTCTCCCGGCGTGACGGTAATCGTATGGGTTTGCGCTGTATTGTCGTTCCAGCGGCCGTAGGTATAATAAAAAGTAGCGGATGTGGTGCTATTGTTGATATTGCCGGTTAAAGTCTGCACTCCGTTAGGCACACTGAGGGTATGCGTGGAATTCAAAGCCCAGCTGAATGCGTGCGGAGTGGTGTAGCTAGCGCCATCTACTGTCACTGTTAGTCCCGGCGGGTTGGAAGTAACGGTAATCTGTGAAGGCGGCGCGCCATAAAGCCGCATGATGGCTTCTTTGTCTCCAGCCGAATAATCGGACAAGGTTGGCATGCCTTCGGCGCTGCCCAAAGGCATGCCCGGCGGTATGGTTTCTATGGAGGGTCCGCCATTGCGGGATTGCACAAAGGGCGGGTACTGCATGACTGAAGCATAATCGTACAATCCCTGATTCTGGGAATTATCCTCCTGCATATCAAAGTTGCCCTGCGAGCCTTTGATGATATTTTGAAAATTGACAGTCACAAACGAATTACGGTCAGAACGGGTATGTTCGTGCCACAGACCGATTACATGGCCCATTTCATGCAAAATGGTTCCAACCGTACAACTTACCGAACCCTGCATCGGTTGCGGTTGAGAAAAGGTAGGCTGATACCCCTCTTCAGCCTCGCATTGGCCGCTGAAGTCTGTTGCGCTGAAATTGATATCAACATAAACAGATTGAGTGGTGCGTGGCGCCCATTGGATCACCCCCGTAAAATCGGCATTGAATTGGCTGATCGCCTGATTGATATTGGCAGTTGCAGCCGAAGCGGAGGCTGCATCAATGGTGTAATAAACTGTCGCCACGCCATTGACTTTCGGCCATAAATAGCTGGAATAGGCAACCGTTGCCGCGGCAGTGGAAATTTTCGAAGTATTAGGCGCAGAGGGCAGGGGAGAAACCTGACCGAGCAAAATATCGCCCTGATAAACCGGGACGCCATTAACCAGGTTATAAGTGACAGGAATCCCATACCATAGCCCGCTTTGCAAGTTAAGGGCGGTTGGAGTAGTTTGCGAATTTGCTTGAAAAGCCCAAAAAACAGCAAAAAAAGCCATTAGTCTAAATGAAAAACCCAATCTGGTTATCATGCCAAGTCCTCTTAATCTCAGTGATTTTACAGCCGTGCCGAAGGGCCGGCCCATTTTTATTCTTTTTTGTTCTCATTTTTTCTTCACGCTAACACAGGTTCATTTACAGCGCAAAGGTTTGAATTGTTAAAGTTTTTCGACTTTTATTCCGGGTTTGGCGGCTTTGCTGCCAGCCTTTGCCGATAGATTGGCGTCATCAAGAAGTTAAACCGGTATCAGCAAACTTGATTGCAATTAATGCCCGCTTACATTACAATTCCATAATTCAATCAATGCTGATATCTATCAACGGAGAGATGGCCGAGCGGTCGAAGGCGCACGCCTGGAAAGTGTGTATACGGCAACGTATCAAGGGTTCGAATCCCTTTCTCTCCGCCATTGATGCAAAAAAGCCTATTTAACTTAGATTACAATAGGTTACAGATATAGGTTTTTTGTGGTTTACTACAAACCTTACTACATAGCTTAGGCTAACCGCTCTAAAATTTTCTCCGTAAAACCCTTTCGTTTTTCTCTCATTTTTTGTAATAGTCTCTTAAAGACAGATTGACTGCAATTGTACTTTTGGGCAGGGTTGATCACGCATTAAAAAAAGTGATACCAAGTGGTAAGCTTTATCAGCAGCTGATATACTGAATTATGTATGATGACTCAGGAATAGTTAACCTTTTAGACCTGGACAACCAGATTCTTGATCAGGGTGAGGGGTACTGGATCAAAATTGAAGCGAAGAGGGTCAAAATCTGCGATGACATTCCACACGGTATTCGTTACTCACTAACCTTGCACGAACCTTACGGTAAAAGAATTCTGGGCTATGATAATGCCCATGCAATCAAATTACCCAAGAAGTTTAAATACACGGGTCAGCGCTTACCCTATGATCACAAGCATAGGCATATCAGTGACCAGGGTATTCCCTATGAATTCCGGAGTGCTCATCAGTTATTGCAGGACTTTTTTGAAGAAGTCGACCGAGTATTACAGGAGATAAAACAAAAATGAAAAAAGTGACCGTAGGCATTATGTCCCAGGAGCGTATTCGTGAGCGCGTCCTGTCCATAGCTAAGGGCGAATATAAACCCAAACCAACTGACCCTAAAATTTGGTTTACTTCCATGCGCTCTTTGGCTGAAGTTTTGAGCGACGATAACCGTGCGCTCTTGAAAGTTATCCAGGAAGCCAAGCCGCAATCAATTTCTTCGCTGGCTGAACTCACCGGCCGCAAGACCGGAAATCTTTCCAGAACCTTAAAAACCATGTCCAACTATGGTTTTGTTGAGATGAAGCGCGAGAAGAATCATGTTCGGCCCATCGCCAAAGCGACCGAATTTAGGATTCTGGTTTAAGGTTGCAAAATTCAGCGATCAGCAACGCGTTAAGCCGCAATCCTATTCGCACAAAGTCGAAGCATAGGGCGTCAATAGGCGTAGCCGTATTGCGCCGTATGTTGGCCTCCGATCATTCGGCGCATTACGCTAGA
>CAVUMJ010000400.1:0-4535 GCA_963741375.1 uncultured Pseudomonadota bacterium | reverse complement strand
AGGCAGAGAGCAAATTCTGAATGTCCACATGAAAAAAGTTCCCGCTTCTGATGATGTTAAAGTCAAGTACATTGCTCAGGGCACTCCAGGTTTCTCCGGAGCTGATTTGGCTAATCTGGTAAATGAAGCAGCCTTGCTTGCCGCGCGTTTTAACAAACGTTTGGTCAGTATGGTTGATTTGGAAAAAGCTAAAGACAAACTCATCATGGGTGCGGAAAGACGCTCTATGGTGATGGACGAAAAAGAGAAAAAAATGACCGCTTATCATGAAGCGGGTCATGCCATAGTTGGCCGTCTGGTGCCGGAACATGATCCGGTCTATAAAGTCAGTATCATGCCGCGGGGCCGTGCTTTGGGTGTAACTATGTTCCTGCCGGAACGCGACCAGTACAGCGCCAGCAAATGTAAACTTGACAGCATGATCTCCAGTTTATATGGTGGCAGGATTGCTGAAGAATTGATTTTTGGCTGGGAACAGGTTTCAACCGGCGCTTCAAACGACATAGAACGTGCGACTGAACTGGCTAGGAACATGGTGACAAAATGGGGGCTTTCTCAGCGTCTGGGGCCTTTGGCTTACAGTGAGGAAGAAGGCGAGATTTTTCTTGGCCGTTCTGTTACGCAGCATAAATCAGTTGCAGAAGAAACATCGCATACCATAGATGAGGAAATTCGTTCCATCATAGACAGAAACTATGAAAGAGCGGAAAAAATCGTCAAGGAAAATGAAGATATTTTGCATGCCATGGCCGCGGCATTAATGAAATATGAGACCATAGATAAATATCAAATTGACGATTTAATGGATAGAAAACCGGTTAGAACCCCAAAAGGTTGGGATGATGCTCCACCGTCTAATGATGGTGTGGAAGTTGATTTATGGGGAAAAGGAGAAGGCGGGCCATCATCAATTGGTGGAGCTGCAGAGCAGGGCTAAGGCTTTTGCTTCCGAGATTCAGAGAGGCTTAGGCCTCTCTTTTTTTTTGGATTGATTTATAGATAGTATAGAAATGGCTAAGAAATATTTTGGAACAGATGGTATACGTGGTAAAGTGGGAGAATATCCAATCACTCCTGACTTTATGTTAAGACTGGGGTGGGCAACCGGACGCGTTTTTGCAAAAGAAGGCAGCGGTTTTGTGTTGCTGGGTAAAGATACCAGGATTTCCGGTTATATGTTTGAATCGGCATTGGAGGCTGGTTTATCCGCTGCCGGAGTGGATACTCTCATGCTTGGTCCCATGCCTACACCCGGCATCGCATATCTGACCCGAACTTTTCGAGCAAAGGCTGGTATCGTCATTAGTGCTTCGCATAATCCATATTACGATAACGGTATCAAGTTCTTTTCCGTAAACGGCACCAAACTACCGGATGAATTAGAACACCAGATCGAAGAATATATCGAAATGCCGATAACGACTGTAGAGTCTGCCAAGTTAGGTAAAGCCAGGCGGGTTACCGACGCGGCTGGCCGTTATATTGAGTTTTGTAAGGCAAGCATACCGCCGCAGCTGGATTTTAAGGGTATGCGCATAGTCATAGACTGTGCCAATGGCGCGACGTATCACATTGCACCGCATGTGTTTAGTGAGGTGGGCGCGGAAGTGGTAACCATTTCCGCCGATCCGGATGGCGTCAATATCAATGATGAATGCGGCGCAACCAAGCCTGAAAACTTGGTCAGCAAAGTTTTGGAATATCGTGCGGATTTAGGTATTTCCCTGGATGGTGATGGTGACAGAGTCATCATGATAGATCATAAAGGTGAAATCGTTGATGGCGACGAATTGATTTACATTATTGCCAAATCCCGCAAGGAGGAGGGCAAATTGTCCGGGCCGGTTGTGGGCACTTTGATGTCCAATTTGGGTATGGAGCATGCTTTAAAAAATCTGGGTGTGCAATTAATCAGGGCAAACGTTGGTGACCGCTATGTCATGGAACTTTTGGCCGAGAAAGGCGGCATGCTTGGCGGTGAGGGTTCCGGCCACATTATTTGTCTGGATAAGACCACCACTGGTGATGGCATTGTCTCGGCTTTGCAGGTATTGGCGGAAATGCGCAGAACCGGCAAAACTCTGCATGAGTTGAAATCCGGCATGAAGAAATACCCGCAAATCCTGATTAATGTTAGAACGGACAAAAAGGTTAAAATCGAAGAGATTGAGAGTCTTAAAACAGCGGTTGAAGCGGTTGAGAAAACACTGGGAGATAGAGGCCGGGTTTTATTGAGATCGTCCGGGACAGAGCCGCTGGTCAGGGTAATGGTGGAAGGCGTGGACGAAAATGAGGTCAATCAAGTCGCCAATCAATTGGCGGATGATGTTAAGAAATCAATCACATCTTGAACTAAATCTCAGAAAATTATATTATAAAAGGCTTTATTCAGTTTGGAGTAAATAATGCGGCAGTCTTTGATTATGGGAAATTGGAAAATGAATGGCTCAGGGGAAGAGGGCCGGCAACTGGCAAAATCCCTGGCAGATGGTCTAGGTGCGGTTAGTCAGGAAGTTGCGGTTTGTGTTCCATTTGTCTATTTATCAGACATCAAGACTGTTTTGGCGTCATCGCCTATTGCAGTTGGCGCTCAGAATGTGGCTGATCAGGCTTCCGGCGCTTATACCGGTGAGGTCTCTGCGGCAATGTTGGCGGACATAGGCACAAAATATGCGCTGGTCGGTCACTCAGAAAGACGCAGTTATTATGGCGATACCAATGAGTCGGTAGCCAAACGTTTTGTTCAGGCTCAAACTAAAAACGTTATCCCGGTGCTATGCATAGGCGAAACTCTGGAAGAACGCGAACAAAATAAAACCTTTCAAGTGGTAGACGAGCAAATGGATGCCGTCATTAATGCCGCAGGTATCGACGCATTTGCAAAAGCAGTTATCGCTTATGAGCCGGTTTGGGCCATAGGCACCGGTAAAACCGCGACGGACGAGCAAGCTCAGGAAGTTCACCAATATATACGTCAACGTATTGCCGCCAGAAATCAGACAATTGCAGATAATTTGCAAATTCTCTATGGCGGCAGTGTTAAACCGGACAACGCCAAAGGTTTGTTTGCGCAGCCTGATATTGATGGCGGTTTGGTAGGGGGGGCTTCTCTGGATGCAAAGGGATTTTTACAGATTTGTCATTCAGTTTAGAATTTACGCTTTGGGATTTTTATGTTGTTGTACCAAATAATTATTGTTATTCATATCCTGTTGGGTTTAAGCATTATTGGCTTAGTGTTGATTCAACATGGAAAAGGCGCTGATGCCGGCGCCACTTTTGGCGGCGGCGCCTCCGGTTCGGTTTTTGGCGCCCAGGGTTCTGCCTCGTTTTTATCCAGAACCACAGCTGTATTTGCCACCCTGTTTTTTTTAACCAGTCTTGGTTTGGCGTTTATGAGCGGTATGCACGGCAAAGCTCCTGATTTAATAGACACCATCAGTACGGAAGCCGTTAAATCAGATGTTCCTCTGACTCAAATCAAAACGGTTGAAGACGCGGCTCCAATTGAGAAATTGCCGGAAGCTGTGAAACTACCGGAAGCGCCAGCCATTAAAGAAGTGGAAAAAGCGCCTGTAGCTCAGCCGAAGTCGAAATAACACACCATTTATGCCGATGTGGTGAAATTGGTAGACACGCCATCTTGAGGGGGTGGTGACGCAAGTCGTGCCGGTTCAAATCCGGCCATCGGTACCAATTCAAGATTTAAAGAGAACCAAAGAAGTGCAAAAACCCGCAAGCTGTCTGGCTTGGCGGGTTTTTTGTTGCTTTGAGAAGTTCAAAGAAATGCGGTAACGCTCGACATTTTGCGAAGTAAGTTTTACAGCAACATTAAATCAGTCACAAAAAGGTACCTCTCTGCAAATATTTATACATAACGTTTGATATGAGGCAGGCTATCATTCATCTACAGATTGATGCTCTTAAATGTGGTCTGTCCCTGAATATCCCTTCAGTTCAAGAAATACTGTGGGCGCACACCTTGTCAGAGTGGTGCAAGGCATGGCATCGGGGATAACTTGCAGGTTTTGGCCGATGTCGTGCCGTTCTTATTGGCGGCGACTTTTTACCGCATCTTCCAGTCTTTTGCCAAATTTAACGACAGCTGCTTCCGGTCAATCGGATGATCAATCGATTGTCTAAATCGAAAGGATTTTTGATTTCAGAAAATTTGTGAGCGCGGGAAATTTTTGCGTTTTCCGGCATCTTTACGCGGATTTTGACTGGCATTTACAACTGTGACAGTCCGCTCTTAATTGGGCGAAATATCACTATCGACCCGTTGCGGTCATCGGTTTATAAATCCGAATGACGGCTTTAGTGCGTATTTCTATCAAATTGTAGGGTGGGCAATGCTTTTCTGCCCACCATTCGAAGGCAACAGCTTTAAATCCTCGTGGGCACAAAAAGCGTGCCCACCCTACCGGGCTTGGCTGGCAAAAGCCGACCCGTTGCAGACGATCATGTTGTATAGCGCGATGACGGCATATCTGCGACAAGCCGTCACTCAAGGTGTAGGTGCGATTAGCGTAGGA
>CAVUMJ010000399.1:0-56967 GCA_963741375.1 uncultured Pseudomonadota bacterium | reverse complement strand
CGGCCACGTCGCTGAGTTGCAGGTTAAACGTCAGATGGTCCCCTTCCTTGGTCGCAACCGTAAATTCCACCTTTCCCCCCACGCCAAAGGGTCGGGTCGTCGGCAGATTGTAACTGCGAGCCGAGGTCAGGATCTTTCCCGTGAACGTCCCGTTCTTGTTGAGCGTCAGGGTGAAAAACCCCGAACTGGCTTCGGTCACAGTGTCGGCGTCCAGGAACAGGCCGTTGTAAGTCCCTTGCCTCGGGAGGAAGGGATTGGGCACAAAATTGGCCTCCAGAACGACGTTGGTTTCCAGGACAAATGACAAAATGGGCGTACCGGTGCTGATGCTGCCCGACCAGCCGCCGAAAAGGCAACCTGCATTGGCAGTGGCAGTCATTCTGTATGTCTTTCCGACAGGCAGAATGCTCCCATTGTAATTCGGCGCGACCTTCCCGCCTTGGCTGACCTGCACTGCAATTGACGCTCCAATGGTCAGTACGGCCTTGGCGCTGGTAACGGAGCCCTTGGCATTGGAAACGACCACGGTGTAATCTCCTGCGTCTGCCGCCTGGACGTTGTCAATGGCGAGCGTGGGGGTGGCAGTGCCGCTGAACTCCCCAACATCGCTAAGGTTGGTTCCGTTGTGCGTCCACCGGTAGGAGAGCGGCTCGGTGCCAGTAGCGCTAACGGTTAACGAGGGATTGGCACCCAATGAAACAATTTGGCTGCGGGGTTGGGTGGTGATCACTGGGCGCAAGTTGCTATAAGCTGCGATTAATTCGAGTGTGCCTTGGTAGTCTGTGTTGATGGACCAAGGGTTGGAGCCGATTCGCTGTGCATTCAAGGCCGGCGTTGCAGTTAAGTTACGATCCCATCCGAAGAAATCATTGATGGGGTCCGGAGCGGTCACTACGAACCAGTAATAAGTTCCGACCGTAAGTGTCGGCTTAGCAACTGACGGTGCCGAGTATATGGCAGCAACACCTGTAATCCCGCTGAAAGTAAACTGCTCTATTAGCGAACCTGGCTGGTCATTATTGTCTGTCATCAGGGATGCATTCACGACTGAGCCGCTACGGCTGAACAGCGCTACTTCGATAGTGCCAAGCGTGCCGGAAAGCGAGGGTGTAAATTGAAGACCTTGGGAATAACCGGCATTGTCGTAAGCGGAACCGTTTCCTATCGTCCAACCTGAATTTGTATCGAAACTGTGACCTGGACCGAAATTGTTGAATAGTATCTGCGCATTAAGTCGTGTTGACCCAAAACAACCGAGAATAAACATGCAAATCAGAATTAATGGTAATCCAGGCTTGTGACGCCGCGCAGCGTCTAGCTGCCATAAATAAGAAAACTTAGTTAGTGATCTCATAGGAGTTACTGGCCTTGTTAAAAGGGTACTCGAAGCTTCATTATTATGACAAATTATTTCTTTTGTTTTCATTTGATCGTCTCATTGGTTCGTGATCGTGCTCATGTTGAGAAATGCTTGCGCCGACAGGTTCATTTAGTTGGCCTTGATCGACTGCTCTCGTGATTGAGGAATTCCCTGGTTTGTAGATTGAAAAGGCGACCCGTGAGTTTGCTGGGCATGGGGCGAAGCGCAGGACGCGCGCGCACAACCGTGGAGGTGAGTAGTCGTTGCCTGCCCACCCCGAAGCCGACCTCAAATTCACCGCTGTCAATTCCATAGCCCACGCGGTCCGAGTAACATTACAACACCAGCAAACCCCGAAATTCGAATGCTGATTCCGACTCTCTGCTCTTTTCTTTTGTCACTTCATCATAAAACAAACGAGGTGTCCAGAATAAAGGTTTCGCAGGTGTTTGCACTTCTTGTTGCGGTGATGGCAATAAGTGTTGATTTGAAATCCTGACCTGTTTTGGATTGCTGGCGTGGTTCGGCCCCTCCTGCTGAGTTTCCCGTGCTGCTTGTATGATTTCAGGGTAGTTGATTAGCCCTCAAAAGCTAAGAGCGTGTTTTGAAAATGCCCTCATGTAGCTGCCAAGCGGCGGACCATAATTCGAATCATGCAAATCCGTATCATCGCCTCACTGTGATCCAAGCGAACTTCATAATCTCGGCACAGGCGCCGCGACTTAAACAGCCAGCCGAACGTGCGTTCTACTACCCATCGTCTCGGCAGGACTTTGAAACCTTTGACGTTGTCGCAACGGCGGACAACCTCCAATCTCAATTTGCCGAAGGGACGCAATTGCTTCACCCAGTTAACCAAGGCTCCGAGATAACCGCCGTCGGCCCAGATGATTTGCCCGACAAATTAAGTCGTGATTTCCCTATGCTACCTGTCAGTTTTGATTTAGCTGAATTACGTGGCTATCGTTACCATACCGGCACGGTGTTTGCTGCTTTTGTTCCTTCCATGGGCAAGGAAATCGCCAGAGGCGGACGTTACGACAATATTGGCAAAGTTTTCGGCCGGGCTAGGGCCGCTACAGGTTTTAGTGCTGATTTAAAAGTGTTAGTGAATTTTTTTAATTCTACTTCAGAACAAACGAATCAGTCCATTATTCTAGCCCCCGATGTTGAGGACGCTGATTTACGGCAAACCGTCCGTGACTTGCGAGCAGAAGGCTCGACTGTCATTCAGTTTTTACCCGATCAACCCGGTAAAATAGAAGACTTGGGTTGCACGGCCATTTTAGAAAAACAAAATCAACACTGGATCATCAAACCATTAGCATAAGGTTATTAAAGAATATGGGGAAAAATGTTGTTGTTATCGGTACCCAATGGGGTGACGAAGGGAAAGGCAAACTGGTTGATTTACTGACTGAACAAGCAGCAGCCGTTGTCAGATTTCAAGGCGGACATAATGCTGGTCACACTTTGGTCATCAATGGTCAGAAAACCGTTCTGCATTTGATTCCATCCGGTATATTACATGAAGGCGTACAATGTTTGATTGGAAATGGTGTCGTCCTGTGTCCGGAAGCTTTGCTGAAAGAAATTGATATTCTTGAAAATTCCGGCGTACCAGTTCGTAACCGTTTAAAAATCAGTGAAGCTTGCGCATTGATTTTGCCGGTACATATTGCGATTGATCAAGCGCGCGAAAAAGCCAGAGGCGCCAAAGCAATCGGCACCACCGGCCGGGGTATTGGTCCGGCATACGAAGATAAAGTCGCCAGAAGAGGCTTACGCGCAGGTGACCTTAAAAACAGTGAAGAATTTGCCAAACGCTTAAAAGAGCTGCTGGACTACCATAACTTCCTGCTAACCCATTATTATCAGTCGGAGCCCGTCAATTTTGAGGAAATTCTCACTTCGACCTTAACGCTGGCGGAACAGATTAAACCGATGTTGACCGATGTCGGTGAAGAGCTGCATAACATACAGCAACGTGATGAAAATATTCTGTTTGAAGGTGCGCAAGGAGCCTTACTGGATATTGATCATGGCACTTATCCTTATGTCACCTCATCAAATACTACTGCCGGTGGCGCCGCCACGGGTAGCGGCGTCGGGCCTTTGGCAATTGATTATGTTTTGGGAATCACCAAAGCTTATTCCACCCGCGTTGGTAACGGCCCCTTCCCAACTGAATTATTGGATGAGCAAGGTGAACATTTAGGTGTTCAAGGCCATGAGTTTGGCGCCACGACTGGCCGCAAACGCCGTTGCGGCTGGTTTGATGCAGTTTCCATGCGGAAATCCGCCCAACTTAATAGCTTAAGCGGTATCTGTCTGACCAAGCTGGATGTGCTGGATGGCTTGAAGAGCATAGGCATTTGTACCGCTTACAATATTAACGGTAAAGTAACTGAGGTTGCGCCTTTGGGTGCGGACCAGTATGAAGCCTGTGAACCGGTCATCGAAACCCTGCCCGGTTGGGAAGGCACTACTGCCGGAATAACTGATTTCAGCATACTGCCTGCCAATGCTAAGGCCTACATAGCCCGGATTGAAGAATTGGTCGGCGTAAAGGTCACAATTTTATCAACCGGCGCAGAACGGAATGAAACCATTATTTTAGAAAGTCCGTTTGCCTGATAGAACTAACGGATTAATTCCGGAAAAGTTAGTTAACGTGTTGAATTGTTTGTCAGTGCCTACCGGATTGTCTACGAGTTGATCTGAAGTTTAAGGCTAGTCGAATCTTATCTTCTAGTGATCGCGTGGACGATACCGATTGAGGCAGCCCATCACGGTAATTGAGTTGGCCAGTCGATGCTGAACAACGAGATTCATGAGAGCACGATTAATTGCGTTCAAAGCTGACAGCTTTTGTTATTTGAATAACTGAATCAAAGTCATTTAGGCTTGAACACCCAAACGAGTTTGAAACCGGCAAACCTGTCAGAGGACGCCGTGAATATGTCCATATAGGCTTGGAGTCGGCGTCCGTGCCGACTACACCTCTGCCAGATTCACCGGTTCCAAACTCTTAGACATTTGGCCTTTATCCGCATTAATAAAACTTGGCGGGGTCGGTTTAATTTTGCCAATAACTGTAAACAGAAATAAACTGATGTTAGGTTTGCAAAAGTTGTCAGCTATAGTAAAGGAGGTAGCTGCATAACAACAGATGGGAACCGGATTTCCCCCCGAAAAGAGGTAGAAAAGGGCGGCCATTTTTGGCAAGAAGGAGTTCTCACGCACACATCAACGCACTTTTGTGAATAATACGCAAGCCACTCATTTTCTGCAACGTTGGAATGTCATCCAATACGATTTAATTCCTGAAATAAAAGGAGGAATTGGGTTACTTGACGCCAAAATTAGAGAAGCTTATTCGAGCAAATTCGAGCAAAACGCTTGCAAAATTCCAAAGATAAAATACTATAGAATCAAAATTTTAGAGGAGTCGCAATCAGCATGCTTACTCACGATGACATCATCCACCTGACAGCGCCGGAGCGCCTGGCCCTGATCAGCGAGCTTTGGGATAGCTTAAATGAAGTGGAAACACCTTTACCTATGCCGCAGTTTCAGGAACTACAGCGCCGCATCGCAACGTTCGACAGTGATCGTGCCCACTCTGTAAGCTGGGAAGAATTAAAGACCGAGCTGATTGAACGCACCACCCAGTGATAAAAAGTATTATCGTCATGCCCGCCGCCAGGCTTGAGATCATTGAAGCTCAGGACTGGTACGAGAAAGAAAAGATGGGGTTAGGAGCGGAATTTCGGGCGGAGATTGAGTACCAACTCGAACGTATCATGGAACACCCGCTACGTTTTCCGCGTATGCTGGCCAATGTGCATAGAGCGAAGCTAAGGCGATTCCCCTATGGTTTGTACTTTCGTTCCCATGACGAGGCAATCTTTATAATTGCTTGCTTCCACTCAAGCCGTAATCCGATTGTCTGGCAAAGCAGAATTTAATAAGTCCTAAGTAAAAAAATTTAGAACAAAAACAAATAGAATCGACAATAAAATATAGCATTTTGCTCAACTACTTCCATTCTGTTCTGTATTTAAAAATGCTTATGAAAAATGTTTAAATGTGGGTAAATGTGGAAGCTGACCCTGCCGTCTCTGGTTTCTGAATCAAAGTCATTTAGGCTTGAACACCCAAATAAGTTTGAAACCGGCAAATCTGACAGAGGACGCCGTGAATATATCCATATAGGCTTGGAGTCGGCATCCGTGCCGACTACACCTCTGCCAGATTCACCGGTTCCAAACTCTTAAGCATTTGGCCTTTGTCTGCATATCTAAAACTTGGCGGGTGCGGATTCGGGCTGAATGGGTAAAATCGACCCCTATGTGTAGATTAACATAGCGACCCGTTGCAGACGATCATGTTGTAAAGCGCGATGACGGCATATCTGCGACAAGCCGTTAGTCAAGGTGTAGGTGCGATTAGCGTAGGAGACTGTGAAAGAATTCAGAATCGAGCACAACCCCAGATAGCAAAAATCGCAAAAATTTGCCGAATTTTGAAGGCATTGTAAAAAATTTCAATTTGCAAAGGCAAAATTGACTAAAAACAGCTATTTTTTGCCCCTATTTTAGGCAAATACCGTTCTTTTTTTGCCATTCCTTAATAATTGGGCGCAGAAATCCCTGAGTGCGTCCACACCGAGTATATTTAGTACTCGGGTGAAGTTGTAACACAACGCCATTAAGCTAAATTCGCCTTGGCATTTTTCAAGGCCACGCATTAAAAAATGACGCTTGCCTGCTCGATGCTTTAGTGTGCCGAACGGATGTTCGACATAACTACTGCGGTTTTTCATTTTCTCAGCTGACCCTTTCATGTGCGCTCTATGCTGATCGACCAGATTTTCATGCGCCCAGCGATCAATTTTTTTAGTCGCGCCCTTCTCTGTTAAACACTGTGCTCGTAACGGACAAGTTTTGCACACCGACCGCTTGCTCTTATAAGTATAGGTGTATCGACCATTGCGCTTTTGCAATTTACCGCACCGGGCTATTTTTTCACCTTGTGGACAGACATAGCTGTCTTTTTCGGTATCGTAAATAAATTGATCACGAGTAAAACGACCTTCTTCTACTTTAGGGCCTCGCGTTTGTGGAATCGGTACATAAATTTCAACCCCTTTTTCCTTCGCCTGTTTAATTTGTTCGCCGCTGTAATAACCTGAATCAGCCAGCCCGATCATTTGGTCCGATTGTAAAACCTCTTGGGCTTTTTCCAGCATCGGCATCAACAATTGGGTATCGTTCCCGTCTTGCGTGACATCCACGGCAACGATAAGTTTGTGCTGGCTGTCTACCGCGATTTGGACATTGTAACCGGCGGTGGTTTCACCTCGTTTGCTTAGCAGACGCGCATCCGGGTCAACCGTTGAAATTTGTGTTTCTGACGAAGCTTTTAGCCGGTCTTGCAATTCTTTTTTCTGAGCTTGCTGCTTTTTGAGACGCTCAATTTTTTGGCTTAAGTCTTTATCGTCAACTAAACTTTCAAGACGGTTTTTGTCATCCAGAGCATCTTGCTCGGCCAATTGTTGTTGATAAGCTTCAATTTTTTTATCTAATTCCGCCAGTTGTTGCTCAAGTTTTTTGTCAGTATAAATGCTGTCTTTTCTGGCGTCCGCTTTAAAAAAGCTGCCATCGACTGCGACTTCTTCTCCCTTAAACAGGTTGAGTTGTCGACAGAGCAGGATAAAATCTTTATTAATGGCTTTTAGTGCTTCACTATTGTCTTTACGGAAATTGGCAATGGTTTTGTAGCTCGGTGTCAGGTTACCCACTAGCCAAATGACCTCCAGGTTTCGCGTGGCTTCACGTTCCAGCCTGCGGCTGCTGTGTATGCGGTTCATGTATCCATAAAGATAGAGCTTTATCAGGAGAGTGGGATGAAATGCCGGTTGCCCTGCTGTTAAACCTGATTCGCTATTTTTTAAGTTTAAATCTGCCAAGGTAAGCGTTTCGACATAGGCCTCTATGGCCCGTACTGGATTATGTTCCGAAATATACTCATCTATGCTTGGCGGCAGGATTGCCATTTGGTATCGATTTTGTCCAACTTTGTAATTTCGCTTAGCCATTTTGTTTTATTAATCAGAATGTGATGGCTTAATTATACCATAAAAACAACTAATACATTATATATCAACAACCTGCATATAATATAATTCTTTTTTGATGTATAATTCTTTCACAGTCTCGTAGCGTAATCGCACGAATGAGGCTTATAATTCGCACTGTCATTTTGAGAGCGTTATGTCCAATTACCGTAGATTATTCATTCCCGGCGGCACATGGTTTTTCACGGTTAACCTTCTCCAACGGCAAAATAATAATCTGTTGATTCGGGAGGTTAATTTATTACGGGAAACGGTAAAATCTGTTCGTAAACGCTACCCCTTCAGGACTAACGCTTGGGTCGTATTACCCGAACATATGCATGCGGTTTGGACCTTGCCTGCGAATGACACCGATTTCAGTACACGCTGGCGATTCATTAAAAGCGGCTTTTCTCGTGCGTTACCCAAAACCGAATACCGGTCAGTAGTGCGTATTGCTGCCAATGAACGCGGAATTTGGCAACGGCATTTTTGGGAACATGCTATTAGAGATGAAGCCGATTTTGAGCGGCATATTGATTATGTCCATGTTAATCCGCTGAAACACAAACTTGTTAGTCAAGTTAAGGACTGGCCATATTCCAGTTTTCATCGCTATGTAGAGCGAGGAATTTATCCGGTCAACTGGTGTGGCGAGATAGATTTAGTGGTTAATGGCGATAAATAGCATGCGTGCGATTACGCTTCGCTAATCGTGCCTACGCGGGCTTTGGTGTTGTTACTCAAATGCTTTTTTCCAATCCATTGCACCATGCAGGACTCGCAAAATTTGTACAATAAAGCCGCTAATCCGATAGCTGCAATATTTGGCATCTCCACAATTACAAGCTCTCGTATTCCTTTGATGCGTCACATTCTTTCTAGCTTGAAGCATATTTCGCCTGGTCGGTTAACGTGTTGCCCTATTGCCTCATAAACGCCATAAGCGGCGGTTATGTTGTCCAGTACGATATATTCCAATATCTTGATTGCGGCGGTTTCGGCTTTTTCTGTCCACCGAATATGCAAGGCTTAACTTTTCTTACCTTTTTGGGCTGCGATTCTGTCCAATCGGACTTCAAGGTTGCCCATAACGACTTCCTGAGGAATAAACACTGTATCAGGCCGGTCTGCTTCCTCAAGGGCTTGTTGTACTTGTCCCTTAAACAATGCATCATGTGAAGTTGCTTGTGGGCTGCCACTTCGCACAACCCTAACCTTGACCCATCTGCGGACAAGTCGAGGATTCCGGGATTATAAATATAAAGGCGCCATACGCCGCCAATAATGGCCTTGGTGGGCTCGGCCTTCCCATTCATACAAAACATGATTGATGCCTTTTTCCGTCAAAATCCGGCTGAGATGATGGTTGTTTGCCAGAAACGGATCCTCCTTGCCAATGGCCAGGATGATTTCCATTTTTCGTAATTCATTCACTTGTGTTTCACAATTTAGATTTGGCAGAAAATGCGTAGGGGTGTGGAAATAGACATCCTGATCATAATGTCCATCCAATAAATTTCTAAAACACTCTACCTGCAAAGTTAAGTCGAAGCGCCCGGAAAGCGCTACCAGCTTTTGGAACAAATGAGGATGCCGAAAAGCGATATTTGCAGCGTGAAAAGCCCCTAAGCTACAACCATGACTAATAGTATATGGATGAGGATTCCTGGCGTTTGCAAATGGAAAAATCTCCTTAAGCACATATTTTTCAAAGTGTTTATGCCGTTTTATGCGATCTTCCGGACTAATTTCGTTGCAGTAAAAGCTCTCCTGGTCAACACTGTCCAAACAGAAAAGCTGAAGATGGCCCGCTTCGATTTTATCCTTTAAACTATCGACTATTCGCAAGTCTTCATATTCATAAAATCGGCCATCACGGGTAGGAAAAACTAAAACTTTGGCGCCGGCATCGCCAAATATCAATAGTTCCATATCCCGCCCCAAATTAGGACTATACCAATGATGATATTCACGGTTCATAAATTAATTTGATATTTCTCCAAAAAAAACCTGTAGTTCAGCAATCAATTTTTGCTCTTGTTCTGTCCGATTGGGATAGTCAAAATGGCCTGCGTCTAAAACAAAAATTGATTTATTGCCTGCCCAGGCGTTATAAATTGCAAATTGTCCCGGCGGGGCTACTACCGGGTCAAATTTTGCCAGCGCGAAATGTGCAGTTTGATTAGCATAACTCGCAGAAACCGCAGCATCATAATAACTTAGAACATTTTGCACATCTTGATGTGAATCAGAATAATGTTTGACTGAAGCAGCGCTTCCGGCGGTGGGGAGAGCGAGTCTTAATGGATGATTGCCAAAGGTTGGCACATTAAAATGCCCGCGGTGGATGCGCTTATCCCATGGCAATGCCAATGCGCCTATTCCGCCTCCGAAACTGATGCCCATATAGCCAATGTGATCATGCGTTTGCGGAAAATGCTTGAGCATGACGGTAACAGCTAGCCATAAGTCTTCGACACACCCGCCCAGTATATAATCTTCGCGGCTGTTGATACCATACAAAATGTGGAGATCAGGCCGTTCCGGGAGGTTTTGACAACGACTTCTGGACAAGCCTCGAAAGCAGGGAAATAGGAAGGCTGTATTTGGTATATTTAGATGGTAATCCGGTTGTTCCCTGCCGCCATAGCCATGTCCCACGATGATGCCTTGCTTGACTTCCTGATGCTCAGGAATCAAAACCCAGCCATTGATAATGATGCCATTAGTTGACTGATAACTCAGATCATATATTTGAAAGCCGGCATGATTTCCACAAGCCGCCAGTTTATATTCCGGAGCAAGAGCAATGGCATTCTGATAGCGGCGCTGCCAGAATGCTACAAAACCATCAACTGTTTTGGGGGCAGAAACACGAAATAAATCCTCAAGATTATATCCATAGCTCGGATCGTAAGGATATTGATGTTCAAATAGAAACACAGATATGGCTTTACCTTTTGTTTGTCCGCAAATTTATCGGCAACATGTCCTAATTGCTCAACTAGACAGCAATAGAGCATTTAACTAGCGTCCAACCTTTCTCGAAAAATAACCTGCTACAGACTCATTAAAGTTATTCCGAAAACACCAGCCTATGTATAAGAGTAGTCTAAATCAAATAATTGGCTAAATAGCTCAATCGACTATCTTATATTTTTCTCTGGAAGCATCCACCATATCACGCAATTCTTTCCCAGGTTTGAAATGAGGGACATGTTTTTCTGTCAATGATACCGATTCACCAGTTTTAGGATTTCTACCTAAACGAGCAGTACGGTGATGGAGTGAAAAACTTCCAAAACCTCGGATTTCTATCCTATCACCATTTGCCAGTGTGTCACTTAAATGATCAACAACACAACGAACGGCCAATTCAACATCTTTTAGTGCAAGATGCGGCTGTTTTCTAGCCAACACCTCTATCAATTCTGATTTAGTCACATCTAACCCTGATTATTCAAAAAGGGCAATATAAGAAACTCTCCTATATTGCCCCTGGAGGAGACAGTTATTACTTATCCATTTGTTTAAAGATATCGCCTAATGTCGCAGATCCGGGATTTTGCTGAGAATAATCCTTAATTGCATTAGTTTCTTCTTCAACATCTTTTGCTTTGACGGATAAAGAAATGGACTTGGTTTTTTTGTCTACACCTATAAACTTGGCTTCTATTTCGTCGCCAACCTTCAGCAAGGTACGAGCATCTTCAACTCTGTCGCGCTGAATTTCAGAAGCGCGCAAGTAGCCTTCAACATTGTCGGCCAAAGTAACAACGGCGCCTTTAGCATCAATTTCACTGATGACGCCTTTAACCATACAACCCTTTTCATGCAAAGCGATATAGTTTTGGAAAGGATCCTGTTCCAGCTGTTTGATCCCTAAAGAAATACGTTCACGCTCAGAATCAACAGCCAAGATAACCGTTTCTACTTCATCACCTTTTTTGTAATTACGGATAGCTTCTTCGTCATTTTCATTCCAGGATATATCCGACATATGGACCAAACCATCTATGCCGCCATCCAGACCGATAAAGATACCGAAATCAGTAATGGATTTAATTTTACCGCTGATTTTGTCGCCTTTATTGTGCGATGATGCAAACTCGTCCCAAGGGTTGGAACGGCATTGCTTCATGCCCAGAGAAATACGGCGTCTTTCTTCGTCGATTTCCAGAACCATGACTTCCACTTCATCGCCAAGCTGGACAACTTTGGAAGGATTGACGTTTTTATTTGTCCAATCCATTTCTGAAACGTGCACCAAACCTTCAACGCCTTCTTCGATTTCAACAAAACAGCCATAATCGGTAAGATTGTTGACTTTACCAAATACGCGGCTACCGGCTGGGTAGCGGCGGGCAATGTTTTGCCATGGATCTTCATCCAGCTGTTTCATGCCCAAAGATACGCGAGTTTTATCTTTATCGAATTTGAGAACTTTGACTTTAACTTCCTGACCGATTTCAACACACTCGGAAGGATGACGAACGCGGCGCCATGCCATGTCAGTGATGTGGAGCAAGCCATCTACACCGCCCAAATCGATAAAGGCGCCATAATCGGTAAGATTTTTAACAACACCAGTGACAACTGCGCCATCTTGCAGAGTTTTGACTAACTCTTCTCTTTCCGCACTGTATTCGCTTTCTACGACTGCGCGGCGTGACAACACCACGTTATTACGTTTTTGATCAATTTTGATCACTTTAAATTCAAGATCACGATTTTCCAAAAAGGCGGTATCGCGAATTGGACGAACATCAACCAGAGAACCGGGCAGGAAAGCACGTAAGGCCCCAACCGCTACGGTAAAACCACCGCGCACTTTGCCGTTAATGCGACCAATAACGGTTTCCTGTGTTTCGAAAGCTTTTTCAAGCTCACTCCAGGCTTTACTTTTCTTGGCTTTGTCACGGGAAAGAAGAGTAGCGCCCAAGCCATCCTCAAATAAATCGAGTGCTACCTCAATTTCATCGCCGACATTGACTTCAAGATCGCCATCCGCATTCAAAAATTGCCATTTCGGTATTACACCTTCTGATTTGGCTTGAGTGCTGACGATTACAAATTCGTTCTCGATATCAATTACAGTACCGATCAGCATGGCGCCAGGACGCATTTCCGTCTTGGCAAAACTTTCTTCTAACAACTGTGCAAAGCTTTCGCCCATTTTCTGTTTCCCAAACTTGTCAAAAACAACAAGTTTTTTCTTAAATTAAAGTTAAAATTAAGCCACCCATTTCAGATGACCACCAAATCAGCCCATAGGCATAAATTACGCGGCTCGGACTATATTCATTACCTTGTCTATCACCTCTAAAATACTGAGATGGGAGGAATCTAAAAAAAAACAACCCCGCGGCGCAGTCAATGGAGCTGCGGCACGGGAAGCATCGCGTAAATCGCGTTCTTCAATTTCCTTGGTAATTTGTATAAGATTAGCATCAATACCCTTTTCAATCAACTGCTTATATCGTCTTAATGCTCTTTCTTCGCTACTCGCCGTCAAAAATACCTTAAATTGAGCGTCCGGAAACACTACAGTACCCATATCTCTACCATCGGCCACCAAGCCTGGAAGTTGTTGAAAATCCTTTTGTTTTTGCAGCAGCACCTGTCTAATTTCAGGAAATGCGGCAATGATGGAAGCTGTATTTCCAATCGTTTCCGTACCTAATTGCGAGCTGATATCCTGCCCGTTTAATTTAACAATAAAGTTTTCCCCGCACTCGAATTCCAACTGCATATTTCTAGCAATTCGACAAATTTCCGGGATATTTTGCAATTCAATCTTATCTTGTAAGACAGCAATAGCCAAGGACCGATAGATCGAACCACTATCCAGATAATGCCAATTCAACAGCTTAGCAACCGCTCTACTAACTGTGCCCTTACCTGCGCCACTTGGGCCATCAATTGTTAATACTGGCGCCGACATACTAAATACAGCTTAAACTCAGGCCTAGTTGCGTCGCCAATTGTCGAAATTCCGGAAAGGAAGTATTCACATTTGCACAATCTTTGATGGTAATCGTGGAATTTGCCCGCAAACCGGCAATAGAAAAAGACATGGCGATACGATGATCACCATGAGATTCAACTTCACCGCCGCCGATTGGACCGGCTTGAATGACCATGCCATCTTCTGTAGGCTGGGCGTCAACACCTAAAATTTTCAGACCGTCCGCCATGACCTGAATCCTGTCTGATTCCTTAACGCGTAGTTCTTTTGCGCCAGTCAATGTAGTCTGACCTTCCGCACAAGCCGCAGCGACAAAAAGCACCGGGAACTCATCAATAGCTAACGGCACCAAATGCTCCGGAATGTTTATGCCTTTCAACTTGCTGGAACGCACTCTGATGTCGGCAACAGGCTCCCCGCCAACAAAACTTTCATTGAACACTTCAATATTAGCGCCCATTAATCGTAATATATCAATCACACCTGTACGGGTCGGATTAATGCCAACATGTTTTAAAGTGACATCTGAATCCGGGGCAATGCTGGCTCCCACCAGAAAAAATGCCGCAGAAGAAATATCGCTGGGCACATCAATTTGAGTTGCAGTCAGTTTGCCTTCATTAGTAATAGTAGCCGTACAGCCTTCGCGTTTGAGCGGATAACCAAAACCACTCAACATCCGTTCAGTGTGATCACGGGTAGGAGCCGGTTCCGTTACGCTGGTTTCACCTGAAGCATACATACCCGCCAATAGCAAACAGGATTTAACCTGGGCACTGGCAATGGGCATAACATAATTAATACCTTTTAAATCGGACTTTCCTTTGATATGTAAAGGCGCTGTTCCATTTTCCTGAGTGACAATTTCTGCGCCCATCGTCGCCAAAGGCTCAGTAACTCTGCGCATGGGTCTGGACTCTAAAGATTTGTCGCCAGTCAGAATGCTATCAAAGGGCTGTCCAGCCAGAAGACCGCTCAACAATCGCATTGAGGTTCCGGAATTGCCAAGATACAAGGGGGCGGCGGGGGCTTGCAACCCATGTTTGCCGACACCATGTATCACAACTTCACCATGATTCGGACCTTCAATTTTAACACCCATAGCCCTGAATGCTTCCAGGGTTGACATGGCGTCTTCGGCATTAAGAAAGCCTTTAACATGGGTAACGCCTTCCGCCAAAGAACCAAGCATGATGGAGCGATGGGACATGGACTTGTCGCCGGGAACACGAATTTCACCGCGTAAACTTCCGCCCGGCAATACTTTAAAAGTGATGGTTTGTGACATGAGAATCTGCTTATTTTAGTCTTCTAGTTGGACGATAAAGCGCTGCCTGGCACTTCCGGCATACGCAAAGGTTTCAAAAAGCTGCTGGCTTTGATTGTTTTCCAGCAGTTGTTTTATATTGTTTAATTCCATTTGAAGTTGTTGGATCAAAGGAATAATTTCCTGCTTATTAGCCAAGCTGATATCTAACCACATGGTTGGATCGCTGGAGGCAATTCGGCTGAAATCCTTAAAACCACCCGCTGCGTATTTGAAAATTTCGATCTGTTCATCCTTGTGGCCAAGCAAATTGACCAGCGCAAAAGCCAGTATATGCGGTAAATGACTGGTAGCAGCTAATATCGCGTCATGACGATCAACAGACATAATGGAAACTTTGCCGCCAATTTGTTCCCAAAAAGCTATCATGCTTTGCAAGGCATGATCGTCGGTTTCCGCTAACGGTGTAATGATCAGGCGTTTGTGATTGAATAAATCATTCGTTGATGCCTCTACTCCACTTCTTTCCGCACCTGCTATAGGATGCGCCGGCACAAAATTAGCCGGCAATTTGCCAAAAACATCAACAGCCGCCGCAACCACACTAGCTTTGGTGCTACAGGCATCGCTATAAACTACATCAGCTTGCCAATAGGGGGCAATTTGCTCAAAAACAGCTTTAACCGCACCAACAGGAGTAGCTATAATAACGCAATCGGCATGGTTTAACGCTGAAAATGCATCGGTATAGAATTGATCTATCACACCTAATTCATGAGCGACTTTAAGATCGGCTAAATGAATATCCTGACCTAAAGCCACAATTTCCCTGCAAAGCCCCTTATTACGGGCAGCCCTGGCGATTGAACCGCCTATCAAACCTAAGCCTATGATGCACAAGCGATTAAACATCTTGCAGCACCCGAGCCAATGAGTCAATAAACTTCTGATTTTCAGCACTGCTGCCAATGCTAATACGCAGGTGCGTCGGCATTTCATAATTAGCTACCGGACGTACTATGACACCCTGACGTAATAAAGCCTCATAAACCGGCATGGCAGGTAATTTCATATCTACAGAAATGAAATTACCTGACGAAGGAATCCATTCCAAACCCAACTGTTGAAAAGCATTTGTCAGTTGCAACATACCTTGCTGATTTTGTTTAATTGAAAACTGTAAAGTTTCTAAATCTTCCAAAGCCGCTTGAGCTGCAACCAAAGCCAAGGCATTGTTATTGAATGGCGGTCTAATTCTGTTTAACAAATCCGCCACATCAACAGATGAAATTGCATAGCCTATCCGCAAACCTGCCAGTCCATAGGCTTTTGAAAATGTTCTGGCAATAATGGCATTGGGAAAACGGCTAGGCCAATCCAGACTATTGATTTGACTTTTCTCAGGCACAAATTCGAAATAGGCCTCATCAATAATGCATAAAACCTGAGGCGGCAAGGAAGCCAAGAACTGTTCAATTTCTTCATTAGCTAAAATTGTTCCGGTCGGGTTATTTGGATTAGCTATGAAAACCAAGCGGGTTTTATTAGAAATCTGATCTCGCATTGCAGCCAAATCATGGCCGTAATTTTTTGCAGGAACAACTTTAGCTGTTGCTCCCACAGCCTGAGTCAAAATCGGATATAGTGCAAAAGCATGCTGAGAAAATACCACTTCAAGATCGGAACTGACAAAAGTTCTGACAACCAGTTCCAATATTTCACTGGAGCCATTGCCTAAAGTGATTTGCTCGGGGCTTACAGCCAATCTTCGCGCCAATGCGGACTTTAATTGAAAGCCACTGCCATCGGGATATCGCGTTAATTCAGACAGAAATTCCTGTATGGCTGTCCGAACCTTGTCACTTGGTGCAGAAGGGTTTTCATTTGAGGCGAGCTTAACAATTTCTGACAAACCCAATTCACGCTGTAACTCCTCTACCGGCTTACCAGGAACATAGGGTGAAAGATGTTGAATGCCGGCAAGAGCAATATCCAAAAATTTGTTCATGAATGAAATTTAAATAACCGCTTTAGGATAAGATCCCAGAATTTTTAGCATTTTGACATTGTTTTGCAGCTTGGCTAAAGCCTGAGCAACAATGTCATCATTTTGATGTCCGTCTATGTCTATAAAAAACACATATTCCCATAAACCTTGCCGTGAAGGACGCGATTCTATGTGCGCCATGCTAATGCCAAATTCAGCAAACGGCGCCAGAATTTTGTGCAATGCTCCGGCCTGATTGCCAGTTGAAACCAAAATCGTAGTTTTGTCGGCGCCAGTGGGCACGGAAAGCTGCCTACCAACCACAATAAATCTAGTGGTATTATTAGATTCATCTTCAATATTTTTTTCGAGAATATTCAAATCATATAATTCCGCAGCCAGGACACTGGCGATTGCAGCCTTCGCAGGATCTATTGCCGCCAGCCGTGCTGCTTCAGCATTGCTATTAACGGCGACGGCATTTATCCCGGGTAGATTATTTTTCAACCAAATTCGGCATTGGGCCAGCGATTGTTGATGTGCAAAGACTTCACGAATTTTGTCCAAACTATCCATTTTACCCAACAGATTTTGATGCACCTTGATCTCAACTTCCCCACAAATCAATAATGGCGAATCCATAAAACGATCTAAAGTATGAGCAATCACCCCTTCTGTAGAGTTTTCCACTGGCAGCACGCCAAATTGGCAATGATCATTTTCTACGGCATGAAAAATATCGTGTAGCGTGTTAAAAGGTATGCCTTTAACAGCATGACCAAAATGCTTTAGCATCGCTTGTTGAGTAAAAGTTCCTTCCGGCCCTAGAAATCCCACATCCAAAGGTTTTTCCAAAGCCAGACAGGCAGACATTATTTCTCTAAAAAGCACAGCTGTCGTTTCTGCTGACAAAGGCCCGGAATTCAATTCCTTAATACGCCGCAATACCAGAGCCTCTCTATCCGGGCGATAAAAACTACCGGTTTCGCCAGCTGCCTGCTTAGTTTTGGCGACCTCAACTGCACACTGAGCACGCTGATTAATCAGTTCCAGAATCTTACTGTCTATCTGATCTATTTGAGCTCGTAAATCTGCCAGAGAAATAATGCCAGTCATAAAATAGGGGTTATCGCTTAATGGCTTTTTTCAAACTCGGACATAAACGCAATCAATGCGTCTACGCCTGCCTCCGGCATGGCATTGTAAATGCTGGCTCTCATTCCGCCAACCGAACGATGCCCTTGCAATGAGCCTAAACCTCGTTGTTCAGCCAAGGACAGAAACTCCTTATCCAATGTAGCATCGGCTAACACAAAAGGGATATTCATCCGCGAACGATAAGGAATTTCGACCGGATTATGATACAAACCGGAAGAATCTATAGCCTGATAAAGCTTGGCGGCCTTGTCAATGTTGCGCTGCTCTATCGCAGCCACACCGCCCAGTTGTTTTAACCATTTTAAAACCAGACCCAACAGATACCAGTTATAAGTAGCCGGTGTGTTTAACATGGAATCGCTTTTGGCCTGTAATTCGTAATTAAAAACCGCCGGTACTGTTTTTTGCGCCAAGCCCAGTAAATCCTGCCGAATAATCACAACTGTGACACCGGAAGGCCCCATGTTTTTTTGCGTGCCGGCATAAATCAGACCATAACGGCTGACATCAATTGCACGCGACAAAATATTGGAGGACATATCGCAAACCAATGGCACGCCTAATAAATCCACCTCCGGGGCCCCGGAAAACTCTACGCCATGAATAGTCTCGTTAGAAGTGTAATGTAAATAGGCCGCTTCAGGTTCAATACGCCATTCTTGAAGATCAGGTATAGTTGTAAAAGATTTATCCTCAGCGCTTGCTGCAATCAGGACTTCGCAATATTTTCCTGCTTCCTTGATTGCCCCGGTAGACCACGCGCCGGTATTGACATAACAAGCTTTTTGCTTGCCGTTAAGCAAATTTTGCGGAATCAAAGCAAATTGGGCGCTAGCCCCACCTTGTAAAAACAACACCTGATAATTAACCGGAATATTCAGCAATTCGATTAAATCCTGTTTCATCGTTTCTGCAATCGACATGAAATGTTTGCCGCGATGGCTCATTTCCATTACCGACATACCGCTGCCTTGCCAATCCAGCATTTCCTGTTGAGCTATCCTCAATACCTCTTCAGGCAACATCGAAGGACCGGCGCTGAAATTAAAAATTCTGCTCATTATTATTCTTCCTCTCCCGTCACCGGGTCAGTACCTTCTACGTCTTCGTCAATATAATCGATATCGCCATCTTCATCGCCTAGCCCGTCTATTCTATCAACGCCGACAACCTTTTCTCCCTTGTCGAGACGAATCACCGTTACCCCTTGGGTATTCCTGCCTACTAAAGAAATTTCCTTAACGCGCGTTCTGACCAGCGTTCCACCATTAGTAATGAGCATTATTTCATCATTTTCATTCACCAACACCGCTCCAACAACCGCACCATTGCGTTCGGAAGTTTGTATGGCTATCAGACCTTGCCCACCGCGTCTATGCTGGGTAAATTCTTCCAGTTTGGTACGTTTACCGTAGCCATTTTCAGTGATATTTAGAACTGCGCCTTCGCTGGCAATAATTAAAGAAATGACTTTTTGGCCATCCTGCAAGCGTATGCCACGCACTCCTGTCGCAGTTCTACCCATAGACCGCACATCTGTTTCATTAAAACACACCGCCTTGCCATCGCTGCTAAACAGTAAGACATTTTGCTGACCATCAGTAATAGCCACACCAACCAAAGCGTCATCTTCATTTAAATCTATGGCGATTTTGCCGTTAGTGCGCTGACGTTCGAACTCACTTAAAGGAGTTTTCTTAACCGTACCTGATGAGGTTGCCATAAAGATGTATTTATCTTCGCTAAATTCTCTGACCGGCAACATGGCGTTAATTTTCTCGCCGGTTTCCAAGGGTAACAAATTAATAAAAGGCTTACCTCTTGAACTGCGGCTGGCAACAGGCAGATTAAAGACCCTCAAGGAGTAGACTTTACCTCGTGAAGAAAAGCATAAAATGGTGTCATGCGTATTAGCAATAACCAATTTCTCTACAAAATCATTTTCTTTGGTTGCCGTCGCGGATTTACCGCGCCCGCCTCGACGCTGGGCTTTGTAATCGCTTAACGGCTGAGTTTTGACATAACCTTCGTGGGACATAGTGACCACCATATCCTCCACTGTAATCAAATCTTCCTGGGAAAGATCAGAATAATCCTGAACTATTTCAGTTCTTCTATTGTCGGCATATTCGGATTTAATTGCTTCGAGTTCTTCTCTGATGACTTCCATTAGCCGTTCATCACTACCTAATATATGCAGGTATCCGTCTATCAGTTCCAATAGCTGTTTATATTCATTAAAGATTTTTTCCTGTTCCAGTCCCGTCAGTCTATGCAAACGCAAATCCAGAATGGCTTGAGCCTGCGCTTCGGAAAGCCGGTACACCCCGCCTGACAAACCAAATTCATCAGCTAAATTTTCCGGTCTGGAACGAGCAGCATCCGCCCTATCCAACAAGCCGGCTACCAGACCGGCTTGCCAAGTTTTCTCCAACAGGCCAATTTTAGCTTCTTGCGGATTCGGCGAGGTTTTGATCAGCTCTATCATCTCGTCGATATTGGCTAAGGCGACTGCTAAACCTTCCAGGATATGGGCTCGCTCACGAGCTTTCCGCAAGTTAAAAATGGTTCTGCGGGTAACTATTTCACGGCGGTGATCAACAAATGCAGCCAGAATTTCCTTCAAACTCATACAATGCGGCCGGCCATCATATAAAGCCACCATATTGACGCCAAAAACAGTCTGTAATTGAGTTTGTTTATAAAGGTTATTCAAAACCACTTCGGGAACCTCACCCCGGCGCAATTCTACGACCATGCGCATCCCATCTTTATCAGACTCATCCCGTAATCCTGAGATGCCATCCAATTTTCCTTCTTTGACCAGTTCGGCAATTTTTTCCAGTAAACGAGCCTTATTAACCTGATACGGCAGTTCTGTGGTAATAATAGCCTGTCTGCCGCTGTCACCAATATCTTCAAAATGACAACGGGCTCGCAAATGAATACGGCCCCTACCAGTAGCATAGGCCTCAGAAATACCGGAAGCTCCATTGATAATTCCAGCGGTAGGAAAGTCAGGACCCGGAACAATTTCCATTAATTCGCGGACATTTAAATCAGGATTCTCAATTAATGCCAGACAAGCGCTAATGATTTCACCCAGATTGTGTGGCGGGATATTGGTTGCCATACCTACAGCAATTCCGGATGAACCATTGATTAACAATGTTGGAATCTTGGTAGGCATGACAGTCGGTTCTGATTCCGACTCATCGTAGTTGGCAATAAAATCAACCGTCTCCTTGTCCAGATCTGCCAGCAACTCATGAGCGATCTTAGCCATCCTGACTTCGGTATAACGCATCGCCGCCGGCGAATCTCCGTCTACCGACCCAAAATTACCTTGACCGTCAATAAGCATGTAACGTAAGGAAAATGGCTGGGCCATTCTAACAATAGTGTCATATACCGCCGTATCGCCATGCGGGTGATATTTACCAATAACATCACCAACCACACGCGCCGATTTTTTATAGGGTTTATTCCAGTCGTTACCCAATTCGCTCATGGCGTAAAGTACTCGACGATGTACCGGTTTCAGGCCATCTCTGACATCAGGCAAAGCCCTGCCAACAATTACGCTCATTGCGTAATCCAGGTAAGATTGCTTCATCTCGTCTTCGAGATTGACCGGAATAATTTCTTTTGCGAAGTCTGACATGTGTCCGTTTTTTCCATTGCCGTCGAAGAATCGACAGGGTTCCTCATTACCTGGAAAGCCCTTTAGAATATAAAAGGCGCAAGGAATGAGGAAAAGATTGCTATTGTAGCAAACGGCAGGGGGTTAGTTCCACCACGTCTAACTTTTGGAAAGTTTTAGTCATGCAAGAAGCATTAACAGGATGCACTTTAATCAAAAATCTCCGCCAAAAAATTTTGCATGGCTTGCCAGGAACGGCGATCCGCATCTGCCTGATAAACTGTGCCAAAGCCACTATCATTAGCTAATGGATTGGTAAAGGCGTGTACTGTATTGCCATATACGTGCATCTGCCAATCAGCTCCGGCTTTGGTCATTTCAGTCTGAAACTTCAGCACTTGATCCGGTTTCACCATAGGGTCATCGTGACCATGCAAAACCAGAACTTTAGCTTTGAGTTGCGGATTAGCTATGTTATCCGGCGCTCCCAGCAGGCCATGAAACGCTATGACGCCACGAAGATCAGCGCCAGTACGAGCAAAATCCAAAGCACAAAGACCGCCAAAGCAGAAACCCATTGCCGCAATACGCTGATTATCTGCCCAAGGCAATAGCTTGACAGCGGCTAAAGCCGCATGTAAACGCTTTTGCAGCTTAAACCTGTCTGCCAGAAATGGCTGCATTAATTTAGCATTTTCTTCCGGAGAATGCCCCATTATGCCTTTACCATACATATCTGTAGCAAATCCAAGATAACCTAATTCAGCGATTTTTTTTGCTTTATCGGCAACAAAATCATCGCGCCCTGCCCAGGCATGATGAATTAACACTACCGGGCGCTGCCCGGCAATACTGTCATCATAAGCAAAAAATCCCTCCAGGGTTGCCTCTTCATCCATGTAAATTACAGTGTTTGAAACAATTGCCATTACAATTCTCCAGAGTGCTGCAAAAACGATAACAAACCTTCCGACGCCGCCTCCACCATATCCAGAACCCGGTCAAAACCATACGCTCCACCATAATAAGGGTCCGGTACTTCACGAGTGTTAAATTGGGGCGCGTAATCCAAAAAGTAGCCTAATTTATGTTTAAATTCATTTGGACAAGACTGCTCAACCATTTGGAAATTTTCATTATCCATCACCAATATATGATCAAACTCTATAAAATCTTGATCAGCGATACGTCTGGCTCTTAAATGTTTTAATTCCACGCCTCTCTCACGCGCAGCTTTTTGCGCCCTTAAATCAGGAGCGTCACCAAGATGATATGCGTGGGTGCCCGCTGAATCTATATAAAAACTCTGATCCAGATTCTTTTTGGTTATCAGCGAGTTAAAAACACCCTCTGCAGTTGGGGAACGACAAATATTGCCCATGCATACAAATAAAATTTTGATCTTACGCATTATTGATAAAGTGATACTTTGAAAATCGTTTACGCATTGTAAGCTATACTTAGCTGGCTGTCTTTAGCACTATCATGACCATAGACTATAATAATTATAACGATTTCAGGAGAGTTCTATGTTAATAATGAATTGGCATTCAGTGGGCGTTAAAGTGGTTGCGATTACAATGACTGTTCTCACAATCTTGGGTATAGCCTTATTGCTTGCATTTTCTTACACTGAAAAACAAAAATTAATTGATCGCAAAATTGATTCATCGCGCCAATTATTGATGGTTTCGGAATCCGTTCGTGATCATATTGTCGCCAAATGGGAAAACGGTCTTTATACCCCGGAATTTCTCAAGCAGATCACTGAAAACAAAAGTAACATTAAAGAATTGATTCTAGCCACGGTGCCGACAGCAAATGCTTGGGAAGTCATAGAATCTAAAGCAAAAGAAGGCGGTTTCCGCTTTAAGGCCCCTGCTTTTAATCCACGAAATCAGGCCAGAAACACTCCGGATGAAACCGAAAGCCAGGTACTAACCAAATTTAAAAACGATCCGAATTTAACTGAATACAGCATTGTAGACGATAAAAATGAAGAAATTCGTTATTTTAGACCGGTTAAACTAGTTAAACAGTGCGAACTATGTCATGGCGATCCTAGTACATCCGCAAGTTTATGGGGTAACGACAAAGGCCAGGATTTACTGGGATACCCGATGGAAAATCTGCATAGCGGCGATTTGCACGGGGCTTTCGAAATTATTACCCCTTTTAGCTCTGCATTTGAGCAGCTAGAAGAAACCATAGTCTACGCCATCCTTTTTCTGTTAGGCACCTTGATAATCATAGGTTTTACCGGTTATTTTGTAATGAGCAAAATTATCATTTCGCCGTTAACGGACTTAGCGCTAAATTTGCAATCCATAGGCAGCGGCACTGGCGATTTACGGGCCAGATTAACCGTTTCCGGTAAATCGGAATTTGCCTGGGTTGCCTCCAGTTTTAACAACTTCGTGAAAAAAATTGGCAAAACTGTTGAAGAAATTAATTCAACCAGTGAAAAGCTGGCCAATGCTTCGCATAAATTAGCCAATATCACTCAATCCACGCAAAGAGGCGTAGAAAGACAATTGAATGAAACCACGCTGGTCGCAAACGCCATGAAACAAATGACCTCAACTGTACAGGAAGTAGCGCGTAACGCGGTTAAGGCTTCTGAGGCGGCTGAGACTGCAGATCAGGAAGCTGCAACGGGAAAAAATATAGTCAAAGATGCGGTAAATGGCATTAACAGCCTGGCAAACGAAGTTGAAAACGCCGCTAATGTTATTCATGAACTTGAAAACGACAGCAATAGCATTGGCGAAGTATTAGGCGTGATACAAGGCATTGCCGAACAAACTAATTTATTAGCCTTAAATGCTGCAATTGAAGCGGCAAGGGCGGGAGAACAGGGACGGGGATTCGCTGTTGTTGCTGATGAAGTCAGAACACTTGCCAGCCGCACTCAAAATTCCACATTAGAAATTCAGCAAACCATTGAAAGATTGCAAGGTCGGGCAAAACAAGCTGTAACTGTTATGGAAAATGGTCGAAAACGCGCTGCATCCAGTGTTGAACAGGCTGCATCAGCAGGCGGTTCAATCACAGCCATCAGTGAAAGAATTGACACTATCAATGATATGAATAATCAGATTGCCAGTGCTGCCGAACAACAAACTGCGGTTGCCGAAGAGATTAACCGTAACATCAGCAATATCAGTCTTGTTACCGAAGAAACTTCTGCAGCTTCCAAAAATACAGCTGAAGCCTGTCGAGAACTTCTGGATTTGGCAAACCAATTGCGCTCCACCATAGGCATGTTCAAAGTTTGATTTAAGGAAGATTTTGAATGAAAACTTACCTCACAAACATTATTGCTAACGAGCTAAGATATTTGTGAGGCCTCTAATTTCCTGCCTTCAAACAATTCATGAAATTTGCAATAACAGCAACTGACCGCTTTTTAGGGGTATTCGAAACCTTTGTTTTAGCTGGTTGGAAACCGTTGAAACTATTTACAGTACCGCTGGTTCACCCTTTGTCCAATCAACAGGCGGTAATCGGTTTTGCCCAAAAACAAGACGCTGCAATCCAATTATCGCGAATGACGGAACGCGATCTGGCTGAATTAAATGATATGGGTTGCGAAGCATTGATTGTCGCCAGCTATGACTGGAAAATACTTGAATGGCAAAAGTATTTGAAATACGCGGTCAACTTCCACTCATCCCCTCTTCCTGAAGGCCGCGGCCCTTATCCGGTATCACGCGCCATCGCAGAAAATTGGCCTTTTTGGGGAGTAACTTGTCATAAAGTAACGAATGACATTGATCAAGGCGACATTTTGGCCACAGATCGGTTCCCTCTTCAAAACGATGAATGCCATGAAAGTCTTGATCTGAAAATACAGATGTCGGCAAAACGTCTGGCAAACCGGCTAGCTCATAATTTACCGGAACTCTGGAATCAAGCCACGCCGCAGCAGGCAGGTAGTTACTGGCCAAAAACCACTATTAAAGAAAGAGTAATAGATTTTAACCAGCCCATTGAAAAAATAATGCGGCATATCCGAGCCTTTGGAAGTACCGAAAGCGTCGCGTTTTTGAATAATAACTGGTTTATTGTCAAACGGGCCATAGGCTGGACAGAACAACACACAGTTCAGCCAGGGCTCATCGTTCACGTTTTTAACCGTCATATAGTAGTTGCAGCAATTGACGGTTATATAGGCTTACTGGAAAACGATTTGGTTCCCCCAAATGTTGCTCAGGAATTACAACGTTTACAGACAAATAGCTGATTGCTGCTGATCGAGTTATCCAGCCTGGAGAGTGCAGATCGCTTTTTGGCCAACTTTTCCATGACCGTTTAGATTCCTCAAATTTGCTCAAACGCGATAACCGTCTTTATCATCCGGTTTATAAAGTGTAACTTTTGCTGTGGATAGCGGGCTTAATGAACGGCTTTATAACAACTATCTTTGTAGTGTTAACTTAACATGTCCGGTTATGGATTAAGCTATAATGGCAAAGTAAGGTTTTGATAACGTGCAAAAATTGATGTTTTGATTAGTCATCTAAAAATTCGCCATCAAGAGCTTCCTGAGATTTTTCTGCCAAAAGAACTCACATGTTAAGAACTTAAAGTTCCCGCAGTGTAATTAGATTTCAACCCCCAATAGTTTTCCATAGGAGCCCATATGAATGATTCCAACTCTATTTTGAGGCGTTTTCCAGATTCACTCACAATCTCACCTACGATAATTTTACTGGGGATTTTGCTGATCGTCACAGCAACCATGACATTTTATACCATCCCTGCCGACTCAGAAGGCATAGTGCTTCGTTTTGGCAAATATATTGACAAAGTGCCTTCCGGTTTACACATTAAGTTACCTTACGGTATAGACAACGTCATTCAAGTACCGACATTACGTCAGCAAAAACTGGAATTTGGCTTTGCCACTCCCGGAGCAACCAACCCGGATCAATCTAGCGACGAGCCAGCTTTAGAAAAATCCATGGTCACCGGAGACCTGAATTCAGCCCTAGTGGAATGGATAGTACAATATCGGATAACCGATCCTGAAAAATATCTTTTTGACGTACGTGACCCTGTTCCCACACTAAGGGATTTATCTGAAGCCGCGATGCGGGAAGTAGTTGGCGATAGAACTGTAGATGAAATTATTACCATAGGTCGTCAGGAAATTGAGGAAACAGTACTTAAACGCATCAGTGAACTGGCTAATCGATATCAATTGGGAGTCACAATCAATCAGGTGCAGTTAAAAAATGTTAATCCTCCTGAACTGGTGCAACCTTCTTTTCATGAAGTTAATCGAGCCCAGCAAGATAAAGAGAACGCCATCAATATAGCCAATGGCGAATACAACAAGGCTGTGCCAAAAGCTCGTGGAGAGGCGGATCAAAAAATTCGTGCTGCTGAAGGTTACCGTTTCAAACGAATTAACGAAGCCGAAGGTGACGTAACTGCGTTTAACCAAGTTTTAGAACAGTTTCTAAAAGCGCCTGATGTGACTCGCACTCGTATCTACCTTGAGACGTTAGGTGAAGTTTTACCGCAAGCCAAACAGCAGATTATCGTCGACGAATCTGTGCAACAAATCTTACCCATGCTGCCTTTCCCTTCGAATTCCGCGGGAGTATCAAAATGAATTTATCCAAAATAAATTTTTTAATTATTTCGGCAGGTTTGATTACCTTGACATTTTTGTGCACCTATACGGTTAATCAAACTGAACAGGTAATTATTACCCAATTTGGCAGCCCGGTTGGGGACCCGGTAACTACCCCGGGATTACATTTTAAATTGCCGTTTATTCAGCAGGTTAACAGTTTCGATAAACGCTATTTGGCCTGGGACGGACCTTTGGTCGAAATGTCTACCAAAGATAGAACCTATGTGCAGGTAGACACGTTTGCACGTTGGCGGATTACTGACGCCATGCATTATTTCCTGCGCTTAAAAGATGAGCGTAGCGCCCAATCACGTCTTGAAGATATTTTAGGAAGTGAAACCCGTACAGCTATAGCCAGACATGAATTGATAGAAGTAGTTCGCACAAACAAAGACCGAACAGCGTTGCAAGACGAAACCTTAGGTACGGAGGGTAGAATTGGTCAACTATTACCTATCAATGTCGGCAGAGTTGGCATAGAAAAAGACGTCTTCGATGCTGCCGCGCCGAAATTGGCTGCGTTTGGCATAGAATTACTGGACATTCGCTTCAAACGCATTAACTATAATCAACAGGTTTTGGACCGTATTTATCAACGGATGATTAGTGAACGCTTGCAAATTGCCCAGCGCTTCCGTTCTGAAGGCGAAGGCGAAGCAGCCAGAATCAACGGCAACAAAGAGAGAGACATTAACCAGATTCTTTCCACGGCTTATATGCAAGTTCAGCAAATTCACGGGGAAGCTGATGCCAAGGCAACCGAGATTTATGCCAAGGCCTACACCCAAAAACCTGATGCGCCGGAATTCTACAAATTCTTAAAAAAAATGGACACCTACCGGAAAGTCATTAATTCCGAAACCAACATCGTCCTAACCACGAATAGTGAACTATATAGTATGCTGAAAAAGGACGAGCCAAAAAACCGTTGATAAGTTTTGTGATAAAAACACAACTTGTTGAGCACTGTTATCTCCCATCTAACTGATTGCAGTAGATTGAAAATTTGCTGCAATCAGTTAGATGGGAGATAAAAAAAACTCCAAAACAGTGTTGACTGCGAAACCCGCACAAATTCAATTGTTCCTTGTCTACCGGCAAAAAATTCAGACTATGCCGCCTATCACTGACTGCGCATAATTTTGCAGGTTTGCATAAGCATTAATCTCATCATGATTTGTTTTCACATCATATTGTTTTTCAATCGTTTTAAAACCTTCATCCACTTCAATTGCCGTCTCAAAAACAAATGTTGCATTACCTTTTAAAACTACATGATGGTTTTTTTGGGTTAAAGCCGGCACATCACAGCACACCATACCACCCTTATTAAAAATATATATAGGTTCTTGGGGGTTAGTTATGTGATTCATGACAGACACATAACTTGATGCAGACATGGCGGTTCCACAGGAATAAGTAATACCGACTCCTCGCTCATACGTCATAACAAATATCTTGTTAATACCAAGAGACTGTACAAAACTGACATTGACCCCATTAGGAAATCTTGAGCAATTATTAGCTATCCTGCCGCATTGGTTGACAAGATCCGTTTTTATCTGGTTCACAACGGTAACGATATGCGGATTTGGGATGGTTAATGCTGTAAAAGTTAATTGATCCGATAGCTCCGGGATAGATTGATTGCAAAAAGTTTCTGATTCCGCCAGCATCGGCAGAGAACTAGCTGTCAAGGAAATTGGGCCGATTTCCGCCTCAAATGTTTGAATACCTTCGAATATTGGTTTCCCGGAGCTAACAATTAAATTTGACTTCATGGTTTCTACAGTGACTGAATTTTTCATGAGTTTTTCCGCACCATAACGGCCTATACAGCGCAATCCATTGCCACACATCTCCGCTTCACTGCCATCCGGATTAAACATCCTCATTTGACAATCAGCAATATCACTAGGCATGTAAAACAAAATACCATCGGCGCCGATACCTGTTTGTCTATTACATAAAAGCCTGGACAAATCGGCTCTGGAATGTTCCGGTATGATTTCATTACCCTCCGCTACCTCATCAATCAAAATAAAATCATTGCCGGAGCCATGACATTTCAAAATATTTAGTTTCATTATGACTTACCTAATCTATTTGGAGCTTATGCGCCTTGAAAGCTGGCCGGAATTTTACAGGAATAATTTTTATAGCCCTATCCCACCATGCCCTAAGCATAGTTTCTCATAATCCTGCAGCTTATTGATTACAAAATTGCATTTCGATGAGCAAATCCGCCATCAAAATTAGTCTGTGATGCTTTACCATCTATATCGTAAACATTTGACTTAACCAGACTTTATTCGTTAATATGATTGTGCTACTCGACACAAAAATGCATGGAACCAGTGCTGACAATTCTTAAGTCGATACAAGTTTTCCACAGTTGACGTGTTCTTTTCGTCGGCGTCTTATCGAGTCTTTTTTTAATTAATCAAACTGGATTTTATGATAGATCGTCCTAACCCAGAATAGATCAATATCATGTTAACCGCTAATAGCACCACAGACTTCAGATTTGATGTCAATGGTCTTCGAGCCTGGGCCATAGTATCTGTTATTCTCTATCACTTTGGCGTCCCCAGCTTTCAGGGTGGTTTTCTAGGCGTTGATATTTTTTTCGTCATTTCAGGTTTCCTGATTACCGGTATCATCATAGAAGGGCTCACTCTAGGTAAATTTTCCTTGCAGCAATTTTATCTAGCCCGCGCCAAAAGAATTATCCCTGCTCTGTTTGTTTTCTGCCTTGCGATGCTCATCGTTGGCTGGTTTGCGCTGGCAAGCCCGGATTATCTTGAGCTTGGCCAAGAAGCCACTTACGCCCTGACATTTGTTTCAAACATACTATTCTGGAATCAGTCTGGATATTTTGATGCTACGGCACATGAAAAATGGTTACTACACACTTGGTCATTATCTGTGGAGTGGCAATTTTATATGTTATATCCAGTTATTCTTATGCTTACCTGGAAAATACAAGCTAAGCTCAAGGCCTTGATATTGATTATCCTGATAGGATGGGCTATTTCGTTTTTGCTAAGTTTATGGTTTTCAATAAAAAACCCCACTCCAGCATTTTATTTGCTGCCAACAAGAGCGTGGGAATTACTATCGGGAGGACTAAGCTATTTGTTTACTAAACACAAACAAATCAAGGGAACAACCTCACGATCTCTGGAAATATGCGGATTTTGCCTGATTATCTCCTCAATTTTATTGTTTGACGAGCGATCAAGCTGGCCTGGCTGGCGGAGCGCTTCTTCCAGTTTCAGGAGCCGCAATAATTTTAATTGCGGCCCGGCCTCATTCGACCTCACCAATAACCCTATTGCTCAGTGGTTAGGAGATTGCTCATATTCTCTTTACCTATGGCATTGGTTTATTGTGGTGATTTCAGCCTATTTTGAGTTGCCTCGAGATATCCTAACTATTCCGATTGGAATCGCCATCACCACTATGCTTGCCTGGACGTCCTATAAATGGGTTGAACAACCGGCCAGAATACGTCTCGGTCAAATTCAACAGCAAACTGCATTTGCAAGTATTTGTCTGACCTGTTCGATATTGATCGCTTTTAGCACGCTTACTTGGAAAAAACAGGGGTGGCCACAGCGCTTTTCTGAGAATACTCAGTCGAATTGGCCGCCAATGCCGCTTCCCCCCAAAACCCGCGAGATGCCGAATGCCTGCTCTTATCCGGTACCGAATCGCCATCTTGTGTTTTTGGAGGCAATCGCATTAAAGCTGTTTTGGTAGGCGATAGCCATGCCAGCGCCTTGGCCACAGCAATCACTGCGGCCTTACCTGACAAAAATGATGGCTTGCTTGAATGGGCTTATCTTTGCTGCCCCACCATTTTCGGAATACACCGTAAATCTGACACAGCCCCCAAAGATCACGATTGCTTTGGATTTAACTCGTCGATAAAAAATAAACCAATGAAATCCCCAAAGATATTCCTTTGATTATCATTAATCGTGCTGCAGATAATGCAACTTATATAAACCCATCGCAGACGGCGCACCTGTTCCCGATGCGGTAGACGTCACCAATACCTTCGCTCCCAATCCGGCGGACTCGTTGCCCGGCCCTTTCTCCAACTGCGATCTGGCTTTCGATCCAGGCGCCCGCAAGACCTGCCATGACGGGTTGTTCGAATGCGTAGGGGTCTTCGGAAAAATCAGAGATCACGAACCCCTTCTTTGTTAGGTAGCGAATCACCCGGTTCTCGGTCCGCTTTTTTCTACCAAGGATTGCGATGTCATCGTCAGTGGGATCGGGAACGCGGGAGAACTTCCAACTTTCCCCGGTCTTCGAAATACACTCCGTCCAAAAAACAGACTATGAAAATTAGCACATTTTGAGGTTTATTTGATCGCACCGCCAAAGCGCTGAACGAACGTGACGAGCTCCTGCTTTCCCAATTACGCTGTTCTGTCTTGCGCGCTTAACGATCCAGTTTCGAAACGATACGAATGAAGATGGAAAGCACCCCGGTCACAAGCTGTGGCTTGTAAGCCAGGGCGTAGCGAACTGAGAACGGAAAGGAAATCACCCACTGCCGGATGGGGCACTTCGGGTTAAGAACACGGAGTCCACCAAGTGGGCGGCCGCCTCGTTCATATACGCTTTTATGCCAACCACAGGAAGGGGACAGAATCACGCGTTTTTTACAACTAAAGGGCAACTCAGCCGCTCCAGCTTGCACGCCTTCGCACCGTAGCCGAGTAAAACCGTTGGCCAGGATGCCACACCGAAGGTAGGCCTCCACCTCCCGAAAGAACATGGGCTGGCAGATTCCCGTCGAGTTCCTTTTGGGAAGAAGCCCGGAAGGTTTCAAAATTCTGCTGAACAGCCCGGTACAAAACCGTGCGCTCTGGCTCTATGAGGAGCATTAGGGACCTGAAGCCCAACGGATCCACACCCCAGTCCGCTTGCAAAGTAGCCAGACCGAAACCTTGAGCTCAACCCCCAGCTACCCACCGGACCGAAAAACGGCCCCAAGAACGAAAAAAATTACCAACTCCACCCTAAGCCCTAGACCGCCCAAAATAACGCGACGCTCATGCCATTTATTCGCAAAATAACCACCAAATCTCGATTACTCCCTGCCCCTCTCTTCTCCAATTCCCAACTCTCTCTTCAATCTTCTCTTTAAAATTTCTATCTCTCCCTCTTCTCTTTCTTCCTTCCTCCTACCTCCTACCCCCAGCTCGACCGTAGCCCGCCGCACCGCTGACCACTTTCCATCGTAGAGGGAGAGTGGTCAGCAGCGGGACGGGCGTAGGGAGCCTCGGTACACTTTCGTTTATTCCTTATAATTCCAATACTGTTGAATCGTTTTCCGGTTTTTGAAACACCCACCGATATCGCCCACTCCCCTAAGGAATTATTTCCAGGACTTTTTACTATGTCTGCTGTAGCTCGATTTGATATAACTGCGTCGCGTTATTTTTTGTGGGGTGCTTGGTGGGTGAAATCCAAATTGGGGAATCGATTAAGTCGGTAAGAGCTATGCCGGCAAAGGCCTGAACAGAGCGGCCATCGCTTCGGCTGACCCCTCGCGACTACCAGCTCTTTGCTCTGCTTTTGGAACAGGGCTTTCTCTGACTTTTGGAAGCAACCTACCTGGCGCTGTTTGATTCCAGAAAGAGTCCCACGGGACCCTTTCCCCCGTAACCTTGAAGTCACCCGCCAAAGACTAAGACTTTTGGAAAAGTGGAAACTCATCGCAACCCACCCAGCCCCAATGCAATCCAAAAGCGTCTACCTACTCTGTGCAACGTCCTGGGGTTACCTCACACTCGTTCAAAAGCTCCCAGAACGCGCCTTTGCCCCTCCCCCGAGAAGTGTGGACCTTGGCACCTTCGAACACGATAAGGCCATCACCTTCACCCGAATCGCGCTTGAGAAAAAGCGGCAAGGCCTTTGGATAGGTGCCCGGAACACCGATACCGCTTTGAAGGCTTCACAGAACGAAGGCGCTCTTTACCCGAAGGCCTTATCCCGGACGGGCTGTTTTTAAACTCCAAGGGAGAAAGAATCGCTCTCGAAGTCGAACCCGCCCGAAAGGCTAGGATTCGCTATGAACGAAAAATACGGGAGTACCACTACGCCATGCGGGGATGGGACTCATCCAAAAGGTTCTCTACGTCACCCGCCGACCCGACATCGCCAAAGAAATCCTAGCGGCCTCTCGCGGCAACCCAAATATTTTGATTGAGCACTACGACCACTTTCTATCCCGGCTCTTTCCACCGGGGGTGCAGCCATGAACCAAGACCGCGGCACCCAAATCCTCTTTGCTGCCGTTTTTATCGGCTGCCCCGCTCTTTACTTTCTTTGGCGACTTATTCCCTACCTGCTTTTTTACTGCCTACCCGTGATTGTTGCCTCGGCGCTCTTCGTTGGGCTTTCGATAGTAGCGCTCAAGGCTTTTTCGAAGACTACTCCTGGTTGGGGCTTATCATTCCCCAGCTGTCCGGGATTTTAGTCTTTCTCCTGGTGGGATTTCCAAAAGTCTACCTCGCGACTCAAGCTGGAACCCTCCAAAAACTCCCCATAGACGGAATCTTTATCTTTAACGCCTTCAACTCCGTCAAAGCATCCCATCAACCACGCCCTGTGGTCCATTATTCCAGAAGGGTTGAGCTTCCTCGCCCCCACCAATCCAGCCCCGAAAAAGGAACTCTACGACCTAAGATACCGTCCGGTGGATTTTATGGATAAGTTCTTGCGATCGAGTGCCCCCATCCTGTTTTTGATTTTCTCAAGCCTCCGGGCCCGCACCCTCCAAGACGCCCTGGAGGAAAAGTACAAAAAGATTGCGGATGAAAATAGAGCTGAGCTCAACGCCGCTCAAAAGTGACAAACACCGCGCCCTGCGCAATGCCGAGACAAGTCGGCGCCAGGTCGAACAAGAACGCGACCACTACCGCGAAGAACACGCTAAACTTAAAGCTCTCATCGATTTTCAAAAGAAGGCCTCCAGCTCGACCTCTGACAGTGGCGGCAAACAAGAAAATAAAAAGGGTGTCCTTGATTCCGATGACCTCTGATGGACCTGGACTATCCCCTTTAATTTCTCACTACCCAGCTCGCGGCTTTAAATCGCCCCCCCCAATTCGATTACGCTCCCCCGTTTTCTGATCCTCCGTCTTTTGCCTGTTAAAACTAAAGGGCGGGAAATAACCAGAGTTCCTAGAAGAGGCCACGAATGAGCCATAAGAGAAATCAAAAAAAAAAAGCTGGGGCCGGGCCAGGTTGCTAAACCACAGTTCAAAAAGTCTCTTTGTTATTGAAAATTCTTCTGGCACCAAACCAATTGCTCATCTTTTGGAACCCAGACGAAAGTCCCCATCCGAGCATTGGACACCGATGGGTTTAGGCGAGCTGATGGAAAAACCATCTTCAGGCATACCGCTTGGTGGAAGATTTTTAATGGAACCGCTATAGACATTTGGCAAATGGAAGCGGTATGTTCTTATTCCGACTAGCCTCATGATTCCAGTTCTCCGAAGAATCAGTCATTTTGGAAGCTATTCAGTCGATAAAAATTCTGGGTGGGGGAGAAAAAATCAAAAATACAGTGAACCGGCTCGCTGTCCGTCCCCCACCAAACCCGAGACGAGCAAGTGCGTTCCCACGTAACCGACGACACCTGTCTTAAGTTCTTCGTTTAGGTGTTGTTCAGTTCCGTGTCAATCTCCCTGGTTTTGATCCTTCCTTTTAGCCTGTAGCTTTGTCCGGTGAAGGTTAGGGATGTGCGCCCGGTCAAACATCCGGTCGATGGCGGCATTGGCGAGAACGGGTTCAGGGAAGACCTGGCCCCATTCGGCGACGTCCGCGGTTGCTGGCTGAAGGTCATGGCGGTGGAGTTTGTACTGCGCCGGTCGAGCAGGATCGAAGACCTCTTCGGCGACCTCGCGGTTCATTGTGACCACACCTTTACAAATCATCGATGATTCCACAGCCGCGAGCTCAGAAGTTTTTTAAAGAGCTGGATGCGAGCGTGTTGTTTCGGAGTTTGGCTAAGGTGATCTGCGCGGCCAAGCGTTTGCAACCCTAAGTCCAGAAGACACGATGTCCTTTTTGAGCGGCGAGGATGCCTATAGCAAGCGCCAAGTGAGTTTTGCCTACCCCAGGGCACCCCAAGAACAAGGCTATTTCGTTCCTCGACGAAGTCGAGCGATGCCAGTTCTCTCACCTTTGGCTCGTTGATTCGGGATTAAAGCTCCAGTCGAAGCTCTCAAGGGCCGTGATCTCGGGGAAGCCCGCAAGGCGGATCCGTTGTTTGAGTGAGTTTTCCTTTCTGGCGTTGAGTTCTCGCTCGAGCAGATCAGCAAGCCAGCTCAGAGAGACTGCTTTTTTGTGCTGCGCAAGTACATCGTCGAGTTCTTTGCTTGCTGTGGCTAGCCGCAGCTGTTTCATTTGGTTTTTTACTACTTCTACGTTCACGTTTTTTTTCCTCTCCATGGTTAGTTGATTACAAGCTCAAGCTGTTTTTGATATTCGGCTAAAGGGCGAATAAATTTGTTTTCTCCCATCGCTGTTTCGGTAATTTGAGTCGATTGTTTTGGCTTTAGGCTGGCCAACATCTTCACCGTGCGGTAGCTAAACGACTGCAGCTCAATCGCCTCTCTGCACGCACGATTGATAGCTATGGCGGTGTGCGTTTTCTAGGCTAGGATGCCCCAGATCTTTTGAGTGTCGATAAACCCCTGGCCCTGTTGCAGGATGATGACTATGAGTCTTTCCACATCGGGGCCGATGGCGGCGGCCCGCTTTCTATAAGACAGATTCGTCACCACAGCGCCTGCTCCCATGGTTTAAGATGGTGGTTTTTCGTTTGCTTGGAGCGATATGGATACCTCACAGCCGCTCGTGTACTTCGATGACCTTACCCTTGAAGTAAAAAACGACCTGTCTTTGGTTTGCTAAGATGTAGACGTCCTCACCGATGTATTGCTCTTCGAGGGAGTAATATTTGTTGGCGAAGCGAACGTGCCCGTCTTTGCGCACATAGCTTTCGGCAAACTCCTCTCGCTCAAAGGCGAGCGCGGGAAGCGCTTTTAGTGCAGTCGCTTCCGTATTGATTAAATCGTCGATAGGACGTCGAAGCGTGGTGCCATGACGGCGCTCATTAGCCAAAGCTACCTTGCGATCCATGTAGCTTTGGGATTCCTCAAGTCCGAGCCAATCGCTTCCATGGGCTTCGTAAAGACGGCGCACGTAGTTCATTGGCCGTCTCTACTTTGCCCTTCTCTCTCGGAATATCCAGGGGTGGTAAGCACTCGACAATAACGCCGTAATGCTGGGCAAACCGCTCAAACACAGGGTTTAGAAGCGGCTCACTAGTTAACTTGCCTGCATGACAAAGCACTTTGGATTGTCTTTGACGGTGAGTCTGGCTGGTACGCCGCCAAGACTCCGCGAACATTCTTTCAATCAGCATCCAGCGTCGTCGGGATATCGTTGGTCCAAACCAGTCTCACCATCATGTAGCGGCTGAAACCTAAAATCCCAAGGCGACGCCCACAGTGTTACTCTTTTTCCCGACTGCGGATCGGACCACGTCCCCGCAGCTTTCCCCAGATCCAGAAGCAAACTCTCCCCAGGCCGGTGAACGATTACTCGGGCACCGCACGGCGATTCGCCTTGGCCCATGTCGTACAGACCCTGACGGTGCAAAAACCGATAGAAGCTTGAACGAGATACCGCGACTCCCAATTTCTTCAGTGAAAACCGTGATTCGGACGCCAACCAGCTGTTAACCTCTCCACCAACCAGTCCTTCTTTGCAGCCGAGCAGGACGTCGTTGACATTTTCTCTCTCAGACCGGCCGTCGACCGGATCGGGGAAAATCGCTTGGGGATAAGGCGGCAGTGGCACCGACCCGTTTAGAGTACCCGTAAGCTTCGGCTTTCTCTCGGACCTGCCGCACCCGGCGAGTCGACCGATATAGCCTGTAAGCTTACGCATAACCCAGCGCAGTGGGACTCGCCAGCCCATCAAATACTCAACTATTTTTCGCTCCAACTGCCGTCTCCTGTTGTCCCGCGTGAGTCATTGAGATCCCCTTTTCAGGAGATCATCATTATACGCTCTCCGTGTGGGTAGTAGAGTTCGCTGTGGATTCCCTGCCTTAAAGTGTCGTCGCTTGTGGGTGGGGAGAAGAGGTCCCCCAATACTGTGCGTCCATTAGGTGGGAATTACACCCCGGAAAGATGTAACGTCCAGGTAGGTGGGAAACGGAACACGCTCAGCATTATAAATAAACAGGGGAAGGTCGTGGGATATGGGGTTGCGCAGGGGTTTGGCCGCATCTCCAAGAAACAAGCCCTAAAAACTTACCAAGTCAGGAGATCTTAGGACAACATCATAAGGTAGTCATCAAAACCAGAGAGGGGTACATCCACTATTTGAGAACTAAAAAAAACCTCACGGTAGAGATGGATAATTTGAGTGCTTAAGAAAGGATCAGAAATTCCGCTTGCGCGTGTCGCCAGCCTTGGGATGTTTTCTTATTGCCCTGGTTCCCGTTATTCTGGATTTTCGGGAATTTTTTACATTTACCGTTAGAGCAACTCATGCTCTCGGATATTGGCCGACACCGTACCACCCCAGATCCGAAAACTCTTTCGTTTTCGACCTTCACTACGTCATCCATTTTCTTGGGAAGATACCTAGTAATTGCGTCGTTAGCGGCTTTGCCAGCCTTCCGTCTATGTTCGATGAACCTCGTTGGAACGGACGAAATAGGCTTAAGGCAAAGTACATATTCTACTTTTTTCAGGGGTGCAAGGACTCTCTCGCCTTCTTTTTCCACTCCCAAAGGTCAATTTCGTGGCCTGGGGTTCCTCGATTAAAACCGTAAGCACCCAACCTTTCCGGTGCGGTTTGATCCAAAATCAACTTAAGGGTCGTGACGTCTCCGGCCAAAATAGCGCTGGGCTGGCTCGCGCTCAACTTGCCTTTTTTTGCTTCTCTTGGCGAGTCTGAATGCGTTTCATTTTTTCTGCGAATGGCCCCTTCTCCACGGCTTCACGGGTTGAGATACTCCCAGAAGTTGGGCCGGATTCATTTTCTTCGTCTCGTCGTAAATTTCGGATTGGATCGCGAGCTTCATTGCCACACAGTCAAACTTCTTTTTTTTAGTCATCGATAATCACCTCTTTAGGGGAAATAATCTCAAGAACCCCATATCCCTTTTCAAAATTAACCCGATTAGAGTATCCTTATTCATTCGATCGAGACGAACGATGTGCTTAAAATTCCAAGAAACGATTGCGTCCACTCTTGGCAATCGTTGCATACGCAGACAATGAACGAGCGTCATTTTGAGATTTAGCGGTCACAACTTTTGCGTCCAGATAGGCCTGCGCTAGTTTCAAAGGCTTCTCCGTTTACTGCCGAAAGCAGCTCAATTGATTCATCTGGAATAGACTCATAAACGTCTCGAACTTCTTTCGGCGCTCTGAGTAAAGCTCGCGTAATACCACGTCACTTACCACAAAACGTGGTTTTTTTGCCCTTCGCTGCTGCTAATAAACGATTCGATTCCTCTGAAAACTCTTCGTCTAAAATGACAGCCTCCGATTACGGAAGTATCGACGTAAATTCTAAACTTTATTTGAGACAATATCGCCCCTCCCCTTTTGAACTAACTCTCGGCGTTCCAGGCCAAGACATTCTCCCGAAAAGTACTAGTTTCAATTGAACGTTATGCCCTGGGCTCCCCCACCTTTGCAAAGTCTGTTGGGGGAACAAGGTTCGCCTTCTCGCCAGGAGAAGACAGATTTGCAACCCAACAATCAAACTCGACCTTTTCTTAGTTGGGACTCAAAGGTTCGTACGGGCTTCTTGTTTTTCCCGGTTCTCTCGCTTCCAAATAGACAACGCATCTTGTCGCACATCTGGGGATTCGTAGTTGGCCGGTGGCGCGTAGGGCCCTTTGCGGGAGAATGCTCCATGAAGTAGTTTAGATTGCTGCTCCGTTGATTTCTCTTACTTTTGCCGTTCGCTTCCAAGTCGAAAGCAAAGGCGTCCCATTTGATTCCTGAACTTGTTCCAGGAGGTTAAAAATCCCGGCTTGTAGCCAATTGAGAGAGTTGGGGCCGGACCGAACCGAATTGGGGTCAAACGAGGAAAAATCCACGTCGTTGATTTCCAACCGGGAGGTAACTCGGCCGTAGTAGTAGTTCTTAAATATGTCGAATCTTTATAACTACTACTACTAGATTTTTAGGGCCTTGCTCCGGTTGTCTAAACCGGTTTGGCTACTAGTTCGCTACCGTTTTGCTCCCTGTTTGCTACCAGTTTGCTACTGGTTTCATCTAGCAAGAAGCTTTTGAAAGTATCTCTGGACAACGAAAACTGGAGCCATCCACCTCGGCCCGGACTTTACATGCCCAGACGCTTTAAAAACCCCTTACGTTCCAACCTTAAAATTGCGCTCTTTACAGTTCCATGGCTCGTTTCCAGGATTTTAGAAATATATTCTCGAGTTAAAGGCGGGAAGAAGAAGAACTTCACTTCCTTTCGGCACTCTTCAGAATATCTGATCGAAAGAAGCTTCTTCTCGTTTCCAACTACATTCATGCCCAATGTGGATTCTGCTCACTGATTTGCTACCAGTTTGCTCCTGGTTTGCTACCCTTCTTGCTACCGGTTGTGCTACCATTTTAGTTTTTTTGAAGAGGTTTGGCTGCTACCGGTTTGCTCCCGGTTTGCTATCAGTTTGCTATCAGTTTCTGCTACTGATTTGCTACCTGTTTGCTCCTGGGGTTTTGCTACCTGTTTTTAGGCTGGGCTTCGGCTTGATTCCCATTTCGACTTGGGTCTTCCCGAGGCCGAAGCCGTTCGCCGGTTAGGATTCAGGGCTACACAGGGGTTGCGGTTTTACCCGCTTTTCCCTTTTTTTAGGGGTTCATTCAAGGAGAGCGCCACCTGATTACCCTTTCTTAAAGAACTGCTTCCTTCTGATTCTCTATCTTTTTGTTTGTGCGCTGACTTCCTTTGGCAGACTTTTGTCTTTTTCGAGGTCTTAATAAGACGGTTCCAAATCTCTCAAGTGGCTTCACGCGTTTTACCGGTCTGAGGCCAAAAATCCAGGGACATATTCGGGAACCGAGATGTGCTGAGGCGGTACCGACTCTTTCTTCCATGACATTTTCCCTAATCGCACCTGTCACACAGCCTGGGGGGAACGTGGGCAAGGTACCAACTTCCGGATTTCTGCACTTAAGTTTTCGCCAGGGTCGAGGTGAACCGCGTGGGTATGAAAATAAAATCGAAATCGAGGTTTTATCTCCTTTCGAAACTCTTCCAGAAAGGCTCTTAAATGCCTGATCAGTTTTCGAAAGTTATAGATACTTATACATTCGAGAGGAGACACCAACGTGTCGCACACGCACACCATAGCAGCATTGGTAATTAATCTATTCCAGTAGGGGAGCAGTCCATAATCACTAGGTCAAACTCCCGCTAGAGAGGGTCAACCACGTTCTCTTGAGCCAATATTCCCGACGATTTTTATTTGAAATCAATTAAATTTAAGGCGACTTAGTTCTGGGGTTTCTGGAATAAAGGAGAGAGTTGGAATCAGTCGGTCGGCAAAACAATTACATCTTCAAAGGGCCGCTTCTCCTTTAAAAACATCCAAGAGACACGCGAGTAACTATTCAATCTAGTGATTGCACTTTGAAGGTCTTCGCTCTCTTCTAGGTCTGTGTTGAAGCCCAAGCGCAGAAAGAAACATCAAACCTTGCATATCCAAGAGGCCGACAACGCATGTGCGTATATTATGGAGTGCCGCCATTCGAAGCTAGATCTCAACGATATGGTTGTACTATAGAGAATTCCACCTTTGGTTGTGGTAAGACCGCAAGTGCGAGAGGGCAATCTGAACCGTTTCAGAAAACCGTATTGCTCGCCAATCTGTGGGAGGTCTTCAATCCCCCAAACCCTGCGCTTTAAAGTGCCGGTTTTACGGCGAGACCGCCGAGGGATATTTCCAGACGCCTCGGCTTTTACTAAGGCGGTACAGAGAAGTATCGGAGCCAAAAATTTTTATTATTTTTTGAATTCCAAATCGAGCTTCGTCCAAGGGGTCCCTCCCGAGTCGAATCATGTTCCCAACAAAAGATGTCGGTATCTCAAAAGAGTCGGTTTGAAACGAGTAAACTCGAAAAAAACCGACTCTTTTGAGATACCGATATTTTTTGTCTGGGAACACTAATTTGGCTCGAAACTGCCCCTTGGACGAAGCTCAATTTGGAATTCAAAAAATAATAAAAATTTTGGCTCCGATACTTTCAGCGCAGCCTTAGTAAAAGCCAAGACGTGTCGAATGTCCCATAGCGGTCTCGCCGTAAAACCGGCACTTTAAAGCGCAGGGTTTGGGGGATTGAAGACCTCCCACAGATTGGCGAGCAATACAGTTTTCTGAAACGGTTAGAATCGCCCTCTCGCACTTGCGGTCTTCCCACAACCAAAGGCGGGGTTCTTTAAAGAACAACCAGTATGGTTGAGATCTAGCTGCCAATGGCGGCACTCCATAATATACGCACATGCCTTGTCGGCCTCAAAGATATGCAAGGTGAGATGTTCTCTTCTGCGCTTGGGCTTCAACACAGACCTAGAAGACAACGAAGACCTTCAAAGTGCAATCACTAGATTGAATAGTTACTCACGTGTCTCTTGGATGTTTTTAAAGGAGAAGCGGCCCACTGAAGATGTTAGCTGTTTTGCCGACCGACTAATTCCAACTCTCTCCTTTATTCCAGAAACCCCAGAACTCATCACCTTGAATCCAATTGATTTCTAATAAAAATCATCAGGAATGTCAGATTCAAGGAGAACGTGGTTGACCCTCTCTTGCAGCAGTTTGACCTAGCCACTATGGACTGCTCCCGAACTGGATGGATTAATTACCAATCAGCAGATGATACACACATGAGACACGTTGGTGTCTCCTCTCAAATGTCTGAGAATCAATAACTTTCCAAGACTCTTCCGGCATTTCAGAGCCTTTCTGGAAGAGTTTCTAAAGGAGATAAAAGTTCGATTTCGATTTTATTTTCATACCCACACAGTCAACCTCAAAGTTAGCAAAAACTTGAGCCCAGAGATCCAAAAGTAGGTGGCTTGCCCACGTTTCCACCAGGCTGTGTGACAGGTGCAATTTGGGAAACTATATAAGGCAGAAAAAGTGGGTAAGGCCTCAGCAAGTTCTCAGTTCCCCAATATGTCCCTGGAACTTGGCCGCAGACGGGTGAAATGCGTGAAGCCAATTCTGAGATTTCAAACCGTATAATTAAACCCTTGAAAAAGACGAAAACCTGCCAAAGGAAGTAAGCACACAGACTCCAAGATATAAAATCAGAAGGAAGCAGTTCTTTAAGAAAGGGTAATAAGGTGGCGCTCTATTTGAATGACACCCTAAAAAAAGGTAGAAGCGGGTAAAACCGCAACCCCTGAGTAGGTCTACATGCTAACCGGCCAATGGGTTCGGCCTTGGGAAGACCCAAGTCGAAATGGGAATAAATCCAAAGCTGGGCCTAAAAACAGATAACAAAATTTCAGAGCAAACAGGTAGCAAATCAGTAGCAGAAACTGATAGCAAACTGATAGCGAACCGGGAGTGGGTGGGTAAAAGACAAACACCCTTCAAAAAATCGAAACTGGTAGCACAACCAGTAGCGAGAAGGGTAGCAAACCAGGAGCAAACTGGTAGCAAATCAGTGAGCAGAATCCACATTGAGCAGGGCATGTAGTTGGAAATTGAGAAGAAGCTTCTTTCAATAAGAAAATATGAAGAGTACCAAAAGGAAGAAAAATACTTTTTCTTCCCCCCTGTTAACTCGAGAATATATTTCTAAAATCCTGGAAACGAGCCATGGAACTGTAAAGAGCACAATTTTAAGGTTTCAACTAAGGGGTTGTTAAAGCATAAGGGCATGTAAAATACAGGCCGAGGTGATGGCTCCAGTTTTCGTTGTAGTTAGATATTTTCAAAAGCTTCTTGTAGATGAAACCAGTAGCAAACTGGTAGCAAACAGGGAGCAAAACGGTAGCGAACTAGTAGCCAAACCGGTCTAGCACAACCGGTAGCAAGAACCCTTGTTGTCTAGTAGTAGTAGTTATAAAAATTCTAAATATTAAAGAACTACTACTACGGCCGAGTTACCTGCAGGTTGAGAATATATGACGTGGATTTTTCCACATTTTGACCCCAATTCGGTTCGGTTGCGCCCCAACTCTCTCAATTGGCTCCGAGCCGGGATGCTTAACCTCCGAGAACAAGTTCAGGAATCAAATACTATGCCTTTGCTTTCGACTTGGAAGTGAACGGCAAAAGTGAGAGAAATCAACAGAGGGGCACGCTGAACTTCTTCATGGCGCATCTCCCGCAAAGGGCCCTACGCGCCACCGACCGACTACGAATCCCCAGATGCTGCAACAAGATGACCCTGTAAAGTTGGAAGCAGAAGAACCAGGAAGTTCAAGAGACCCGTACGAACCTTTGAGTCCCAACTAAGAAAAGGTGGAGTTTGATTGTTGGGTTGCAAATATACCTCCTCCTGGCGAGAAGGCAAACCTTGTTCCCCCAACAGACTTTGCAAAGGTGGGGGAGCCCAGGGCATAACGTTCAATTGAAACGGGTCCTTTTCGGGAGAATGTCTTGGCCAGGAACGCCGAGAGTTAGTTCAAAAGGGGAGGGGCGAAATTGCCTCAAATAAAGTTTAGAATTTACGTCGATACTTCCGTAATCGGAGACTGGTATTTTAGACGAAGAGTTTTCAGAGGAATCGAATCGTTTATTAGCAGCAGCGAAGGGCAAAAAAATACACATTTTGTGGTAAGTGACGTGGTATTACGCGAGCTGTATCAAGCAAATAAAGAAGTTCCAGACGTTTATGAGTCTATTCCAGATGAATCAATTAAGATACTTTTTGAAGAAAACGGAGAAACCTTTAAAAATAGTGAAAAGTATAAAAGCAAAAGTTGTGACCGCTAAATCTCGGATAAAACACCGTAAAGTATCAGCGTATACAATCAATTTTAAGGAGTTGGACGCAATCGTTTCTTGCAATTTTAAGCACATAGTTCGTCTCAATCAAATAAAAGAGGTTACGAGAATCGGGTTAATTTTGAAAAGGGATATGGGGTTCTTGAGATTATTTCCCCTAAAGAGGTGATTATCAATAACTAATAAAAGAAGTTTGACTGTGTGGCGATGAAGCTCGCAATCCAATCCGAAATTTACGACGAGACGAAGAAAATAAATACAGCCCAACTTCTAGAAGGATCTGCAGTTGTGAAGCCGTGGAGAAGGGGCCAGTTAGCAGAAAAAATGAAACGCATTCAGACTCGCCAAGAGAAGCAAAAAAAGGCAAGTTGAGCGCGAGCCAGCCCAGCGTTATTTTGACCGGAGACGTCACGACCCTTAAGTTGATTTTGAATCAAACCGCACCGGAAAGGTTGGGTGCTTACGGTTTTAATCGAGGAAGCATAGGCCACGAAATTGACCTTTAAGAAGTAGAAAAAGAAGGCGAGAAAGTAGTCACCCACCTGGAAAAAGTCGGCTTTGTACTTTGCCTTCAACCGGCTTCGTCCGTTCCAACGAGGTTCATCGAACATAGACGGAAGGCTGGCAAAGCCGCTAACGACGCAATTTCTAGGTATCTTCCCAAGAAATAAGACAACGTAGTGAAGGTGGAAAACGAAAGAGTTTTCGGATCCAGGATAGTAAGGTGTCGGCCAATATCCGAGAGCATCAGTTGCTCTAACGGTAAATGTAAAAAATTCCCCAAAATCCAGAATAACAGGAACCAGGACGATGAGAAAACGTACCAAGGCTGGCGACACGCGCAAGCGGAATTTCTGATCCTTTCTTAAGCACTCAAAGTATCCAAGTTGGCCGTGGGGGTTTTTTGAGTTCTCAACTAGTAGACGTTACCCTCTCTGGGTTTGCCGACGACCGGCCGACGTTATCCAGAGATCTCCTGACTTGGTAAGTTTTCAGGGCTTGTTTCTTGGAGATGCGAACAAACTCCTCCGCGACGGCTTGTCCCACGACCTTCCCCTGTTTATTTATAATTCAGATCGTATTCCGCTGCCCACCTACCTCAACGTAACAGCTTTCCGGGGTGTAATTCCCACCTAATGGACGGACAGTATTTAAAGATTATTTTCCCCCACCAGAAGCCAAGACAGCTTTGAGGCAGGGAATTCCCACCTAACCGACGACGCCCACCTAGAACGTCTCCTGATGATCTTCTAAAAAGGGGGGATCAATGAATGACGCGGAGGCAACAGGAGACGGCAGTTGGAGCGAAAAATAGTTGAGTATTTGATGAGCCAGCGAGTGGCTCCGCGCTGGGTTATGCGTAAGCTTAGAGGCCAGAGCGGACGACTCGCCGGGTGCGGCAGGTCCGAGAGAAAGCCAAAGCTTTTGGGTGCTCTAACGGGTCGGTGCCACTGCCGCCTTATCCCCAAGCGATTTTCCCCAATCCGGTCGACGGCCGGTCTGAGATTTTTTATGTAAACGACGTCCTGCTCGGCTGCCCTGAAGGAAAAAAAAGTGGAGAGGTTAACAGCTGGTTGGCGTCCGAATCACGGTTTTCGAAGAAGAAATTGAGAATAGCGGTATCTCGTTCAAGCTTCTATCGGTTTTTGCACCGTCAGGGTCTGTACGACATGGGCCGAAGCTTATCGCCGTGTGGTGCCAGAGGAATCGTTCACCGGCCTGGGGAGAGTTTTCTTCTGGATTGGGGGAAAGCTTCAGAGACATAATGCAATCCGCAGTCGGGAAAAAAAGAAACACTGTAGGCATTCGGTTTGGGATTTTAGGTTTCAGCCGCTACATGATGGTGAGACTGGTTTGGACCAACGATATCCCGACGACGCTGGATCGAGATTGAAAGAATGTTGGCGGAGACTTGGCAGCATACAGGCCAGACTAACAGCATTAGACAATCCAAAGTGCTTTGTCATACAGGCAGCTGACTATTGACCGCTTCTAAACCCTGTGTTTGAGCGGTTTGCCCAGCGTAACGGCGTTATTGTCGAGTGCTTACCAGCCCAAGAGATACCGAGGAAGGAGAAAAAGGCAAAGTAGAGACGGCAAATCAACTACGTGCGCCGTTCTTACGAAGCCCATGGAGGCGATTTGGCTCGGACTTGAGGAATCCCCAAAGCTACATGAATAGCAAGGTACCCGCCTTTTCGCCAGTGAGCGCCGTCATGGCGCGACGCTTCGGAGTGTCCTATCGACGATTTAATCAATACGGAAGCGAACTGCACTAAAAGCGCTTCCCGCGCTCGCCTTTGAGCGAGAGGAGTTTGCCGAAAGCTATGTGCGCAAAGCGGGCACGGTAGGTTCTTCGCCAACAAATATTACTCCCCTCGAAGAGCAATACATCGGTGAGGACGTCTACATCTTAGCAAACCAAAGACAGGTAGTTTTTCACTTCAAGGGTAAGGTCATCGAAGTACACGAGCGGCTGTGAGGAATCCATATCACTCCAAGCAAACGAAAAACCACCATCTTAAACCGTGGGAGCAGGCGCTCCGGTAACGAATCTGTATTTATAGAAAGCGGGCCGCCGCCATCGGCCCCGATGTGGAAGACATCGTCATCATCCTGCAACAGGGCCAGGGGTTTATCGACACTCGAAAGATCTGGGCATCCTGAGCCTAGCACAAGCACACCGCCATAGCTATCAATCGTGCGTGCAGAGAGGCGATTGAGCTGCAGTCGTTTAGCTACCGCACGGTGAAGATGTTGGCCAGCCTAGAGCCAAAACAATCGACTCAAATTACCGAAACAGCGATGGGAGAAAACAAATTTATTCGCCCTTTAGCCGAATATCAAAAACAGCTTGAGCTTGTAATCAACTAACCATGGAAGGAAAAAAAACGTGAATGTAGAAGTAGTAAAAAACCAAATGAAACAGCTGCGTTAGCCACAGCAAGCAAAGAACTCGACGATGTACTTGCGCAGCACAAAGAAGCAGTCTCTCTGAGCTGGCTTGCTGATCTGCTCGAGCGAGAACTCAACGCCAGAAAGGAAAACTCACTCAAACAACGGATCCGCCTTGCGGGCTTCCCCGAATCACGGCCCTGAGAGCTTCGACTGGAGCTTTGATCCCCAAATCAACGAGCCAAAGGTGAGAGAACTGGCATCGCTCGACTTCGTCGAGCGAAACGAAATAGCCTTGTTCTTGGGGATTCTCTGGGGTAGGCAAAACTCACTTCGGCGCTTGCTATAGGCATCCTCGCCGCTCAAAAAGGACATCGTGTCTTCTGGAGCTTACCACTGCAAACGCTTTAGCAGCGCAGATCACCTTAGCCAAACTCCGCCCCCGACGCGCTCGAATGCAGCTCTTTAAAAAACTTCTGAGCTCGCGGCTGTGGAATCATCAATAAGTTTTGGGGGTGTGGTCACGATGAACCGCGAGGTCGCCGAAGAGGTCTTCGATACTGCCCCTCAAGCCCAGCACAAGCACCACAACCATGATCCTTCACCCACCAACAGCAGACGTGGCCCAATGGGGCCAGAAAGAGGGGGAACCCGTTCTCGCCAATGCCGCCATCGACCGGATGTTTGACCGGGCGCACGTGCCTAACCTTCACCGGACAAAGCTACAGGCTAAAAGGAAGGATCAAAGCCCAGGAGATTGACACGGAACTGAACAACACCTAAACGAAGAACTTAAGACAGATGTGGTAGAGCAAGTGGGAACGCACGTGCTCGTGGCAGGCCCAGTTAAGGATGGCCATGCCAGACAGTTCTCTGTAGCTTTAGTTTTTCTCCCCCACCCAGAATTTTTATCGACTGAATAGCTTCCAAAGTGCCTGAGAAGTGGGAGAACTGGAATCATGAGGCCTAATCAGAATGGGAAGTTTTCCGCTTCCGATTTTGCCAAATGTCTATAGCGGTTCCATTAAAAATCTTCCACCGACGGTATGCCTGAAGATGGTTTTTCCATCAGCTCGCCTAAACCCATGGTGTGCGATATTCGGATGGGGACTTTCGTCTCCCTTCCGAAAGAGATTGAGCAATTGGTTTGGTGCCAGAAGAATTTTCAATAACAAAGACACTTTTTGAACTGTGGTTTAGAACCTGGCCCGGCCCCAGCTTTTTGATTCTCCTCTCTCTTATCACTCATTTTTCGCATCTTCTAGGAACTCTTTTCATTTCCCCCACCCTTTAGTTTTAACAGGCAAAAGACGGAGGATGAGAAACGGGGGAGCGTAATTGGATTGGGGGGGGCGATTTAAAGCCGCGAGCTGGGTAGTGAGAAATTAAAGGGGATAGTCCAGGTCCATCAGAGGTCATCGGAATCAAGGACACCCTTTTTATTTTCTTGTTTGCCGCCACTGTCAGAGCTGGAGGCCTTCTTTTTTTTCTCGATGAGAGCTTTAAGTTTAGCGTGTTCTTCGCGGTAGTGGTCGCGTTCTTGTTCGACCTGGCGCCGACTTTTAGCGTCATTGCGCAGGGCGCGGTGCTTGTCACTTTTGAACGAAGTTGAGCTCAGCTTGATTTTCATCCGCAATCTTTTTGTACTTTTCCTCCAGGGCGTCTTGGAGGGTGCGGGCCCCGGAGGCTGGAGAAAATCAAAAACAGGATGAGAACACTCAATCGCAAGAATTTATCCATAAAATCCACCAGACGCTCTGTTTGGTTGCGAGTCCCCCTTTCGGGGCTGGATTGGTGGGGGCGAGGAAGTTTTTTTTTTCTGGAATAATGGACCACGGGGCATGGTTGATGAGATACTTTGACGGAGTTGAAGGCGTTAAAGATAAAGATTCCGTCTATTTTTAGATTTTGGAGGGTTCCAGTTTGAGTCGCGAGGTAGACTTTTGGAAATCCCGGCCAGGAGAAAGACAAAAATCCCGGACAGCGAGGGAATGATAAGCCCCAACCAGGAGTAGTCTTCGGAAAAAGCCTTGAGCGCTACGATCCAAAGCCCAACGAAATACAAAGAGGCAGAAATCACGGGTAGGCAGTAAAAAATGAGACAGGGAATGAGTGGAAAAAAAAAAAAATGAAAAAAACAGCCGATAAAAAGGCTACTGGAGGTTTGGGTGCCGCGTCTTGGTTCATGGCTGCACCCCCGTGGAAAGAGCCGGGATAGAAAGTGGTCGTAGTGCTCAATCAAAATATTTGGGCTGGGGCGAGAGGCCGCTAGGATTTCTTTGGCGATGTAGGGTCGGCGGGTGACGTAGAGGACCTTTTGGATGAGTCCCATCCCCGCATGGCGTAGCGGTACTCCCGTATTTTTCGTTCATAGCGAATCCTAGCCTAGCGGGCGGGTTAGACTTCGAAAGTGATACAATATACCTTGGAGTTTAAAAACAGCCCGTCCGGGATAAGGCCTTCGGGTAAAGAGCACCTTCGTTCTGTGAAGCCTTCAAAGCGGAATCCATCTTCCGGGTACCCATAGGAAGGAAATGCCCACTTTTCTCAAGCCCCCCTCGGGTGAAGGTGATGGCCTTATCGTGTTCGAAGGTGCCAAGGTCCACACTTCTCAGACCTCTCTGGGAGCTTTTGAACGAGTGTGAGGTACCCCCGCGACATTGCCGAGAGTAGGTAGACGCTTTTCGACTGCATTGGGGCTGGGTGGGTTGCGATGAGTTTCCACTTTTTCCAAAAGTCTTAGTCTTTGGCGGGTGGCTTAAAGGCTACGGGGGAAAGGGTCCCGTGGGACTCTTTCTGGAATCAAACAGCGCCAGGTCGGTTACTTCCGATTGTCAGAAAAAGCCCTAGGGCAAAAGCAGAGCAAAGAGCTGGTAGTCGCGAAAAGAAAGACAAAGCAATGGCCGCACCTGGCAGGCCTTTCCCGGCATAGCTCTTACCGACTTAATCGATTCCCCAATTTGGATTTTCACCCACCAAGCACCCCACAAAAAATAACGCGACGCAGCTGTATCAAATAGAGCGCCACAGACATAGTAAAAAGTCCTAGAAATAGTACCTAAGGGGAGTCGGCGAGATTGGTGGGCAGTTTCAAAAACCGGAAAACGATTCAACAGTATTGGAATTATAAGGAAGTAACCCAAAGTGTACCGAGGCTCCCTACGCCCGCCCCGCTGCTGACCACTCTCCCTCTACGATGGAAAGTGGTCAGCGGTGCCCCCAATTAGGGGGTAGGAGGTAGGAGGAAGGAAGAAAGAGAAGAGGGAGAGATAGAAATTTTTAAAGAGAAGATCGAAGAAGAGAGTTGGGATTGGAGAAGAGAGGGGCAGGGAGTAATCGAGATTTGGTGGTTATTTTGCGAATAATGGCATGAGCGTCGCGTTATTTTGGGCGGTCTAGGGCTTAGGGTGGAGTACGTAACTTTTTTCGTTCTTGGGGCCGTTTTTCGGTCCGGTGGGTGGCTTCGGGTTGAGCTCAAGGTTTCGGTCTGGCCACTTTGCAAGCGAGACTGGTGGTGGCGCATCCTCTTCGTTGGGCTTCAGGTCCCTATGCTCGGCATCGAGCCAGAGCGCACGGTTTTGTACCGGGCTGTTCGGCCGTTTTTGAAACCTTCCGGGCTTCTTCCCAAAAGGAACTCGACGGTAATCTGCCAGCCCATGTTCTTTCGGGAGGTGGAGGCCTACCTTCGGTGTGGCATCCTGGCCAACGGTTTTATTCCGCTTAGGATCGAAGGCGCTTCAAGCTGGAGCGGCTCAATTGCCCTTTAGTTGTAAAAAACACAAGAATCTCTACCCTTCCTGTGGATACATTTTAACACATATAAACGAGGTGGCCGCCCACTTGGTGGACTCCATCCCCTTCTCCCCAAAGCACCATCCGGCAGTGGGTGATTTCCTTTTCGTTCTCAGTTCGCTACGCCCTGGCTTACAAGCCACAGCTTGTGACCGGGGTTCTTTTCATCTTCATTCGTATGGTTTCGAAACTGAATCGTTAAGCGCACAAGACGGACACGGCGTAATTGGGAAAGCAGGAGCTCGTCGCGTTCGTTTCACGCTTTGGCGGTGCAATAAAAGACCCCTCCGGATGTCCCTAATTTCATAGTCTGTTTTTTGGACGGAGTGTATTTTGAAGACCGGGGAAAATTCGAAGTTCTCCCGCGTTCCCAATCCCAGTGGTCGTCCCCCTCCTTGGCATTGAGAAGCAAATATGTAGAACCGGGTGATTGGCCCGTTAGTAATCTCTAATTTTTTCGAAGACCCCTACGCATTCGAACAACCCGTCATGGCAGGTCTGTGCGGGCACCTCAATCCAAAGCCAGATGGCGGTTCGAGAAAGGGCCGGGCAACGAGTCCCGCGGGATTGGGAGCGAAGGTATTGGTGACATCTACTCGCCGTCGGGAACAGGTGCGCCCCATGCGATGGGTTTATATAAGTTGCATTATCTGCAGCACGATTAATGATAATCAAAGGAATATCTTTGGGGATTTCATTGATTTTATTTTTTATCCACGAGTTAAATCCAAAGCAATCGTGATCTTTGGGGGCTGTGTCAGATTTACGGTGTATTCCGAAAATGGTGGGGCAGCAAAGATAAGCCCATTCAAGCAAGCCATTATTTTTGTCAGGTAAGGCCGCAGTGATTGCTGTGGCCAAGGCGCTGGCATGGCTATCGCCTACCAAAACAGCTTTAATGCGATTGCCTCAAAAACACAAGATGGCGATTCGGTACCGGATAAGAGCAGGCATTCGGCATCTCGCGGGTTTTGGGGGGAAGCGGCATTGGCGGCCAATTCAACTTGAGTATTCTCAGAAAAGCGCTGTGGCCACCCCTGTTTTTTCCAAGTAAGCGTGCTAAAAGCGATCAATATCGAACAGGTCAGACAAATACTTGCAAATGCAGTTTGCTGTTGAATTTGACCCAGACGTATTCTGGCCGGTTGTTCAACCCATTTATAGGACGTCCAGGCAAGCATAGTGGTGATGGGGATTCCAATCGGAATAGTTAGGATATCTCGAGGCAACTCAAAATAGGCTGAAATCACCACAATAAACCAATGCCATAGGTAAAGAGAATATGAGCAATCTCCTAACCACTGAGCAATAGGGTTATTGGTGAGGATGGAATGAGGCCGGGCCGCAATTAGAATTATTGCGGCTCTGAAACTGGAAGAAGCGCTCGCCAGCCAGGCCAGCTTGATCGCTCGTCAAACAATAAAATTGAGGAGATAATCAGGCAAAATCCGCATATTTCCAGAGATCGTGAGGTTGTTCCCTTGATTTGTTTGTGTTTAGTAAACAAATAGCTTAGTCCTCCCGATAGTAATTCCCACGCTCTTGTTGGCAGCAAATAAAATGCTGGAGTGGGGTTTTTTATTGAAAACCATAAACTTAGCAAAAACGAAATAGCCCATCCTATCAGGATAATCAATATCAAGGCCTTGAGCTTAGCTTGTATTTTCCAGGTAAGCATAAGAATAACTGGATATAACATATAAAATTGCCACTCCACAGATAATGACCAAGTGTGTAGTAACCATTTTTCATGTGCCGTAGCATCAAAATATCCAGACTGATTCCAGAATAGTATGTTTGAAACAAATGTCAGGGCGTAAGTGGCTTCTTGGCCAAGCTCAAGATAATCCGGGCTTGCCAGCGCAAACCAGCCAACGATGAGCATCGCAAGGCAGAAAACAAACAGAGCAGGGATAATTCTTTTGGCGCGGGCTAGATAAAATTGCTGCAAGGAAAATTTACCGAGAGTGAGCCCTTCTATGATGATACCGGTAATCAGGAAACCTGAAATGACGAAAAAAATATCAACGCCTAGAAAACCACCCTGAAAGCTGGGGACGCCAAAGTGATAGAGAATAACAGATACTATGGCCCAGGCTCGAAGACCATTGACATCAAATCTGAAGTCTGTGGTGCTATTAGCGGTTAACATGATATTGATCTATTCTGGGTTAGGACGATCTATCATAAAATCCAGTTTGATTAATTAAAAAAAGACTTGATAAGACGCCGACGAAAAAGAACACGTCAACTGTGGAAAACTTGTATCGACTTAAGAATTGTCAGCACTGGTTCCATGCATTTTTGTGTCAAGTAGCACGATCATATTAACGAATAAAGTCTGGTTAAGTCAAATGTTTACGATATAGATGGTAAAGCATCACAGACTAATTTTGATGGCGGATTTGCTCATCGAAATGCAATTTTGTAATCAATAAGCTGCAGGATTATGAGAAACTATGCTTAGGGCATGGTGGGATAGGGCTATAAAAATTATTCCTGTAAAATTCCGGCCAGCTTTCAAGGCGCATAAGCTCCAAATAGATTAGGTAAGTCATAATGAAACTAAATATTTTGAAATGTATGGCTCCGGCAATGTTTTTATTTTTATTGATGAGGTAGCGGAGGGTAATGAAATCATACCGAACATTCCAGAGCCGATTTGTCCAGGCTTTTATGTAATAGACAAACAGGTATCGGCGCCGATGGTATTTTGTTTTACATGCCTAGTGATATTGCTGATCGTCAAATGAGGATGTTTAATTGGGATGGCAGTGAAGCGGAGATGTGTGGCAATGGATTGCGCTGTATAGGCCGTTATGGTGCGGAAAAACTCATGAAAAATTCAGCCACTGTAGAAACCATTAATGAAATTTAATTGTTAGCTCCGGGAAACCATATTCGAAGGTATTCAAACATTCGAGGCGTAAATTGGCCCAATTTCCTTGACAGCTAGTTTCTGCCGATGCTGGCGGAATCAAAAATTCTTTGCAATCAATCTATCCCGGAGCTATCAGATCAGTCAACTTTTACAGCATGAACCATCCGAAATCCGCATATCGTTACCGTTGTGAACCAGATAAAAACGATCTTGTCAACCAATGCGGCAGGATAGCTAATAATTTTGTGTATTTAATGGTAATGTCAGCTTTCCGTAAGTCTGTAGGTTTAACAAGATATTCGTTATGACGTATGAGCGAGGTAGTCGGCACTACTTATTCCTGTGGAACCGCCATGTTGTATCAAGTTATGTGACTGCATGAATGACATAACTAACCCCCAAGAACCTATATATTTCGTAATAAGGGGTGGTATGGTGTGCTGTGATGTGCCGGCTTTCACCCAAAAAAACCATCATGTAGCTTCAAAAGGTAATGTACATTTGTTTTTGAGACGGCAATCGAAGTGGACGAAGGTTTTTAACGATTGAAAAACAATATGATGTGAAAACAAATCATGATGAGATTATGTACTGCAAACCTGCAAAATATGCGCAGTCAGTGAAGGCGGCATAGGCTGAATTTGCCGTAGACAAGGGAAATTGAATTTGTGTGGGTTTCGTAGTAACACTGTTTTGGAGTTTTCTATTTCTCCATCTCAATTATTGCAGCAAATTTTCAATCTACTGCACTCAGTTAGATGGGAGATAATAGTGCTCAACAAGTTGTGTTTTTATCACAAAACTTATCATCGGTTTTTTGGCTCGTCCTTTTTCAGCATATTATATAGTTCACTATTCGTGGTTAGGACGATGTTGGTTTCGGAATTAATGACTTTCCGGTAGGTGTCCATTTTTTTTAAGAATTTGTAGAATTCGGCGCATCAGGTTTTTGGGTGAGGCCTTGGCATAAATCTCGGTCGCCTTGGCATCAGCTTCCCCGTGAATTTGCTGAACTTGCATATAAGCCGTGGAAAGAATCTGGTCAATGTCTCTCTCTTCGTTGCGTTGATTCTGGCTGCTTCGCCTTCGCCTTCAGAACGGAAGCGCTGGGCAATTGCAAGTGTTCACGATTCATCCGTCCATAAATACGGTCCAAAACCTGTTGATTATAGCTAATGCATTTGAAGCGAATGTCCAGTAATTCGATGCCAAACGCAGCCAATTTTGGCGCCGCAGCATCGAAGATGTCTTTGTCGACGCCAACTCCGCCACATTGATAAGTAATAGTTGACTAATACTACCCTTCGTACCTATGGAGTTTGTCTTGCAACGCTGTTCGGTCTTTGTTTGTGCGAACTACTCCATCAATTCATGTCTGCTACAGCTGTATGGGTTTCACTTCCGAATATTTCTTCAAGACGTGATTGGGCGCTATGCTCTATCTTCCAAGCGAGGAAGGATGCATGGCGTCAGAATCCGCTAATGTGCAAAATGTGTCGATCCTGCACATAGGGTCCATCTTTGGACACATTTCGACCAAAGGTCTGTCCCAGGCCAAATAGCGTTTATCGAAACTGGTTAACCTGCTGAATAAACGGCAATTTAAAACGTAATCCCGGGGTAGTTATGGTTCCCTAATTGTCTGCCAAATCGGCTAATAATTACCTGTTCAAATTGATTATCCGTATAGGTGCACAAAAATGTCAAGGTACTCGAACCTGTCGAAATAATTTAAAAATTTATTTTGGATAATTCCATCTTGATATTCTCCGTGGAATTCGAAGGGAAAGGCAGCATGGGTAATATTCGTTTACATATACATGAACGATTATCTGCTGTTTGGCTTGCGGCAAACCTTCACCTAACGTCTCAGGTACATACGATGCCAGTCACATCAGGCGCTCTCAGAAACTGTTCTTGGAAACTGGTCAAACCCAGTTATGTTGACCTTCGGCTTCGTCACTCTGTTTGAAATGGTAACCTTCAGAAAAATAATATGATCTTTGTATCCGGCGCCTTTTTACGACTTTTTGCAGCAGCCTCGTCGTATTCGTGATTGGCTATATCGACGGCGTTCTCTTCATCTTGTGGTCTTTATCAACTTCATGAAGAAGGTCGCACGAGTTCAGGGAGGATCAAACATTCTCTAACTGGGACCAGATCCGATTTGTGACTCTTCTGATCATTCATTTGTACGAGTTCATGATGATGTTTAAGTACTTGTTTCTTCAATTTCTGAACGACCTGATGGTAATAATTTCATCTACAGTCTCATTTGTTATGTATTTTGTATTGCGTTTCAGTATAAAATCGCTTAGTGTGGAACAGGGTCATGTATGTCAGAAAACATATTTTCAATATTGTTATTGATATTGTAATGATCCATTTTGATGAGGGGCTGAAATTCCAGAATACCTTGTGACGATGACATTTTTCTGAGTCTGGTCGTTGTTAAATTGATCTGGTTTGGTTGCTTCGGGAGTGGGAAAGTCGAAAACTCCAGTTTCGTCAGACGTAATGTTCGGGTACTTGAATGATGTTGTTGATACTGGAAGGTAACTTAATGTGAAAACTGGGAAGGCACTTCAATATATCTGCCAAAACGAAGACGATGCCTTCGTAGTCGGCAGGGAGGATGGTATAAAATGTTGATGGTTGTTGTGACGATGAGGAAAATCCCATGGGTAATTATCATAGGTGAGATTGTGAGTGAATATGGAAAACGCCTGGAAATAGAGTAGGAATAGAATTCATATGGGCTCCTATGGAAAACTATAGATTAATGAAATCTAATTACACTGCGGGAACTTTCACTTCTTGACGTGTGAGTTCCTTTTGGCAGAAAAATATCAGGAAGCTCTTGATAGCCAATTTTTCGATCACTGAGCCGTCAAAGCATCATTTTTTTCACGTTATCAAAACCTTTACTTTGCCAATTATGGCTTAATTTCATAACCGGACATGTTAAGTTAACACTACAAAGATAGATTCTTGTTTATAAAGCCGTTCATTGAGCCCGCTGTCCACAGCAAAAAGGACACATTTATGAATTACACTATGATAAACAATGTTATCACATTCTAACAAATTTTAGAATGTGAACTCGGTCATGGAAAAGTCAGCCAAAAAAGTAATATACACTCTCCAGGCTGGATAAACTAGATGGGCAACAATCAAGCTATTTGTCTGTAAACGTTGTAATTC
>CAVUMJ010000398.1:0-3000 GCA_963741375.1 uncultured Pseudomonadota bacterium | reverse complement strand
TAAAATAGCATCGGTACTGGCGCGTGGCGAAGGTTTGACAGCCCATGCCCGATCTGCTGAATACCGGTTATAACGCAAAGTTTAACATGCCTATGATAGAAAACCTGCCATCCAAACTTTTTCGCAGAGAAATTCTGGACATGTCGGCTTACCATGTTGCTGATGCAAAAAACTTCATCAAGCTGGACGCCATGGAAAACCCTTATTCCTGGCCTGAACATATACAGTCACTTTGGTTGCAATCACTGCAAAGCAGCCGGCTAAATCGTTATCCTGACCCGGAAGCCAAAAATCTTTCCAACGCTTTGCGTTTGCATAACGGCATTCCCGATCATGCTGCGATATTGCTGGGTAACGGCTCGGATGAAATTATTCAGATTTTATTAATGGCTTTACTCCCGCAAGCTTGCGTTCTGGCTCTGGAACCTAGTTTTGTCATGTACAAACAGGTAGCCGTAAGCCTGGGATTAAATTACCGCGGCATACCCTTGCTGGCTGACAATTTTCAACTGGACATGCCGAATATATTGGCGGCAATTAAGCAATACCAACCTAGCTTGATTTTTTTGGCTTTTCCAAACAATCCTACCGGCAATCTCTTTAATATTGATTCCATTAAAGAAATTCTAAATGTCTCTACCGGCCTGGTAGTTCTGGACGAGGCTTATGCTCCTTTCGCCAATGCCAGTTTTATGCATGAATTGGACAATTATCACAACCTGTTAGTGATGAGAACCCTGTCCAAACTGGGGCTTGCCGGTTTAAGACTTGGTTTTATGGCTGGGCATCCGGCTATCCTGGAACAATTAAATAAAATTCGGCTACCTTATAATATCAATTGCCTGACCCAAGCCACGGCGACGTTTGCCTTGGAACATGGCGAATTTTTACTGGAGCAGACGCAAATCATATGTCAGCAAAGAGACTTGGTTTTCAGTGCGTTGCAATCTCACGACAAAATACTTGCTTACCCTAGCGCCGCCAACTTCATTCTTTATAAAACGTTGGGAATACCCGCGCAGCTAGTGTTTAATTCACTTAAGGAACAAGGCGTCTTAATTAAAAACTTAAGTCATCAGGGCGGTCTATTAGAAAATTGTTTGCGTGTAACCATCGGTAGCCCTGAAGAAAATCAGGCCTTTTTAACAGCTTTATTTCATGCACTTAAGTAATAAGTTACTCTGAAATTGCATAGATTGAATGCGTTTTTTTAATGAACAATTTCATTTAATGCCACCAGTAAGGTATATTTGCTCAAAAACGATAAAAATGCATCTTAGAAATGCATATCATTAGCACAGGAGCATCACACATGATTCAAAAAGGCGTCGATAAATCAAAACGCCAGTTTCTAACCTCTGCTTTATCAGTGGTTGGTGCAGTTGGAGCCGGTTATTTGGCCGTGCCTTTTCTTTCACAAATGCGTCCAAGCGCCAAAGCCATGGCCGCCGGAGCCCCGGTTGAAGTTGACATCAGTAAAATGGAAACCGGTCAATTAATTCGTGTGGCCTGGCGTGGGAAACCGGTCTGGATTCTTAACCGGACACCTGAAGTCTTAGCCACTTTGGTAACACTGGATAGTAAACTAGCGGATCCGCAGTCCTCGCAATCGATACAACCTGAATCCAGCAAAAACCAGCTCCGTTCCATTAAACCGGAGATATTTGTTGCGGTCGGTCTTTGCACCCATCTTGGCTGCTCTCCGACTTTTCGCCCGGAAATAGCTCCGAATGATTTAGGAGAAGATTGGAAAGGCGGATTTTTTTGCCCATGTCACGGTTCCTGGTTTGATTTGGCGGGCCGAGTTTACCGTGGCGTACCTGCTCCAACCAACCTCGAAATACCCCCTTATCGTTACGTATCCGAGACATTTATCATCATCGGCGAAGAAAGCGAGGTAAGCAAGGCATGAAACGCAGAATCAACAATTTTTCTGATTGGATACTGGAAAGATTTCCACTTTCCGATCTCTGGAACGACCATATGGCGCATTATTATGCGCCCAAGAATTTTAACATTTGGTATTTCTTCGGCTCATTGGCTCTTTTTGTACTGGTTAATCAGTTTGTCACCGGAATCCTGTTAACCATGAACTACAAACCCGACGCAAAACTGGCGTTTGATTCTGTAGAGTATATTATGCGCGATGTCGATTGGGGCTGGCTGATCCGCTATATGCATTCTACCGGAGCCTCGGCATTTTTTATTGTGGTTTACCTGCACATGTTCAGAGGCTTGTTGTACGGTTCGTTTAAACAGCCTCGGGAATTAATCTGGATCTTTGGCATGCTGATCTTTGTCTGTCTGATGGCGGAGGCGTTCATGGGTTATTTACTGCCATGGGGACAAATGTCATATTGGGGAGCGCAAGTTATCATTTCCTTATTTAGCGCCATTCCGGTAGTCGGTGACGAATTATCTTTATGGATACGCGGCGACTATGTGGTATCTGACGCCACTTTAAACCGTTTTTTCGCTTTTCATGTTATTGCTGTGCCCCTGGTGCTGCTGATTTTGGTGTTTTTACATATCGTGGCGTTGCACGAAGTCGGCTCCAACAACCCGGATGGTATCGATATAGAAGAACATGTTAACTGGCAGGGCAAACCGCTGGATGGTATCGCTTTTCACCCTTATTACACTGTAAAGGACATCGTAGGCATCGGTGTGTTTATGTTTTTCTTTGCAATTGTGATTTTTTATATGCCGGAAATGGGTGGGTTTTTCCTGGAACACGCGAATTTCATTCCAGCTGACCCTTTAAAAACCCCTGAACACATTGCTCCGGTTTGGTATTTCACTCCATACTATGCGATTTTACGCGCCGTACCGGACAAATTTGCCGGAGTAATAGCAATGGGCGGGGCAATTGTGGTGTTATTCATGTTACCCTGGCTGGATCGCAGTAAGGTCAAATCCATTCGTTACCGTGGCGGCATGTTTAAGAAGGCCTTATTGTTATTTGTCATTAGTTTTATCGGTTTAGGCTATTTGGGAACA
>CAVUMJ010000397.1:0-3784 GCA_963741375.1 uncultured Pseudomonadota bacterium | reverse complement strand
ACCAGAAATGGTTTCATCAATGCGTTCGGTTAAAAATGTATTGGCTTCGTAATTTATTCCGGGAAAAGCAGCCAAAATCACGCGCAAACTATCCTAATATTCTTTGCTGTTCAGCGCCGGACAAAGGCTTTAGTCTGACTTCGTATTCACTATAATGGCTTCCATAAGTGTCCGCCCCTCGTTCCGCCCTCCCTGCCCATTGCGATACAGACTCTATGCCCTCAACAGCTAAAAATCTTTCCGTTAGCAAACTGCCAATGCGTATCGATTCCTGCAGGGAAGTGCCAGGCATGCTGGCGGTATGCACAATGAAATGACCTTCACGCAGTTCAGGTAAAAACTGATGCTGTAGACTTAAAAACGCAGAAAACCCGGTTACAAACAGGATTAGACTGGCTAGCACTACCGCCCGAAAATGCCTTATCACCCAATTAAGTTGCTTTGCATAAAACGGCTTTAGATATTTAATCAGCGGCGGATCAAGCTGATCATCAAGATTGCGGCGCAATAGCAGATGACAAAGCGCTGGCGTTAAAGTTAAAGCAACCAGCAAGGACATTAAGATTGCCAAAATATATGAATATCCCAAAGGCGCGAATAACCTGCCTGCTACACCGGTTAAGGTCAATAGCGGCACAAACACCAGCGCTACGATAAAACTGGCATACACCACCGACCCCCTAACTTCCATTGATGCCCGATAAATCACTTCACTGGCCGGTTCCGGCACTGGCTTTAGGCGATTTTCCCTTAAACGCCGAAAAATGTTTTCGGTATCGATAATGGCGTCATCCACCACTTCCCCTAAGGCAATGGCTAATCCCCCCAAGACCATGATATTCAAATTAACCCCCGACTCCAGCAGGATAATAATTGCCACCATCAGGGACAAGGGGATCGCCATTGCAGCTATAAAGGCGCTACGGATATTAAATAACACCAGATATAGTATAAGTAAGACAAAAAAACCACCTATTAACAAATGGCTGCTTAAATTAGCGACTGATGTTTCAATATAATCGGCCGGGCGAAATAAGTGCGGATAAAAATTAATATCCTGCTGTTTAAATAAAGGTTCAAACTCGCTTAAGGCCGCCTCAACCTGTCTGGACACAGATAAGGTATTAGCGCCGTATTGGCCGATTATCATCATGACTACCCCCGGCTTGCCCATGATTTGCGCCGCGCCTATCGGCGGTTCGGCGGCATAACCAATATCCGCAACATCATCCAAAGTGATGCTGGCGGCTTGACTGCGTTTGACTATTAATGCCTTGAATTGCTCAGGCTTGTCCGGTTGGCCGTTAATCTGAATCGTAAAACGCTGATTAGTGTTTTCTATAAACCCCGCACCGGTTAATTCCACAGCGGATTTGGCGGCAGTCAGCACGTCGTCGATACTCAAATTGAATCGTTGCAAGGCCGCCGGTTTAATTTGCACTTGTAATTGCTGAATATCTCCACCAAACACATTGATATCCGCAACCCCGGAAATCGCCAATAAGCGCGGCGCCAGCGTCCAATCCACTAGACTGCGCTGCTCCATCAGGGATTTACTGTTTGAACTTATGCCTATAGTCAGCACTGTGGCTGAGGAAGAGGATAAGGGCACAACTACCGGCGTTCCTATCCCAACAGGCAAACGCTGGCTGATACTGGACAAGCGTTCACTGATTATCTGCCGATTTCGATAAATATCGCTATCATCGGCAAAAACTGCAGTGACTATGGATAAACCTTGTATCGACTGCGATCGCAAATTTTGCAAACCGATTAGACCGCTAACGGCATTCTCTATCTGCTGGCTGACCAATACTTCCACCTGTTCTGCCGACAAACCCGGTGACTCTGTCTGGATAATCACTTGTTTGGGCGCAAACTCAGGAAAAATATCCAGCCCGGCGCTGGCAAACCGATCAGCGCCATAAGCCAGTAACAGTAATGCCAATACCACAACAATTCCGGAATACCGGATAGAAAAACGTACAAAAAAGGCCAGCATGGTCAAGTAAACAATTTTTAACAGTCGCTATTGTGCCTTGCTTGACGAATTTGGTCTAATTTGACGCAAAAAATCGGCTGAGTCTGAATTTGGGTTTCTATGCGTTAATTCTTTCGCAACAAACAAGCTTTGCTGATTAGTTGAAGCTACCCTTATTACGCACTAACGCAAACTAATTATTATCCCCGCCTACTTTTGGTTGGTATTCAGAACATTGTCAGTTAAAAACTTACATTTTTCCGGCAATTCGCGCAAAATATCCTCTATTTCACCAAGCTCAAGGAAGTATTCATGTTATCGCGTTTGTATCTGTTCGTCTTAATCTTCCTCATTATGCCGGCCGCCCACGCATGGGGACCTGAAGGTCACGCCATTGTTGCCGATATTGCCGAAAACAATTTAACCTCAGTTGCTCACAGTAAAATTCAGGCGCTGTTGGCCCAGGAAGGTCATCAAAATCTCGACGATATTTCTTCCTGGGCTGACCAGATCAGGACTGACGACAACGCAGCATGGCATTTTGTGGATATTCCCTTGCCGGCCAGCCAATACCGCTACGACCGTGACTGCGACCAGGATAAATGTGTGGTTGCCATGATAGTTCATTTCGCCAATCAACTAAACGACCCAGGACAAGATAAGCAAACCCATCTGGAAGCTTTAAAATGGCTGGTGCATTTTGTTGGTGACATTCATCAACCGCTACACGCGGCAAATGACAATGACCATGGTGGGAACGACGTCAAGCTGACTTTTTTCGGCAAACAAACCAATCTGCACAGAATCTGGGATAGCGCAATTATTGAAAAGGCCCTGAATCTGCATCTTGGCCCACATTACACATTTGATCATAACATGGTTAAAAGTGCAGCTAAAAATCTCGAAAGCCAAATCACCGCGGATGAACACAGCAAGTGGATGCAGGCAGAGATATTACAAAACATTTCCACAACCACAGCACAATGGGCAGAAGAATCTCACGCCCACGCTCTGCTGGCTTATGATCAACTTCCTGAAGACTTCAACCGCAATTGGTCTAAAATCTATGAAAACGTCACTTGGCCGGTAGTGCAAACTCAGTTGCAAAAAGCCGGACTTAGACTGGCTGAGTTGTTAAATGAAATATTGCGTTAAACCGTTTACGAATTTTTACATCAATCAGTTTCCTGATTAGCTGGGAGGCTTTTGGTAATCGTTATTGCCGGAATGACGTCTCAATGAAGGTTCAAAGCCATTTCAAACCAAGTAGGTATACGCCCTTCCCTATACTTTAACCGGAATTAAATTGTAGAATTAAATGGACACTTTACAGCGGAACCGAAAAAAGTGTTGACAGATCAAAATCGAGTGCTTATAACTTGCAAATTAGTATGCTAGAATGATCCAATCTGGAGTTCCTTTTTAAAAGTACGCCAGCAAATTTTTTTTAAAGCAAGAGAGTAATATGTCAGCACAAGTAGAAGGCAAAGTAAAATGGTTTAACGATGAAAAAGGCTTCGGTTTCATCGAGCAAGAAGGCGGCAAAGATGTATTTGTCCACTTCAATGCTATCAATACCAAGAATGGTCGTAAAACCTTGAAAGAAGGTCAACGTGTTACTATGGAAGTGACCACCGGCCCAAAAGGCCCGCAAGCGGAAAACGTTACGCCATTATAAATCTGATACTTCCCGGGTGATGACGCCTGGATACTTCCAAATAAAAAGCCTGTCAAAAATAAAAAAGAACTGCTAGCTATTTGAGCGGTTTATTTTATTCAAAATTTGCTTTTTAATAGAATCCG
>CAVUMJ010000396.1:0-7296 GCA_963741375.1 uncultured Pseudomonadota bacterium | reverse complement strand
AATTATTTCCGACGTGCTGGAAACCGGTATTATTCCATTAACCGTCACCCAATTGGCATTTAGCGGCGCAGTCAGCCAAATTGATACCCAATGGCAGTCGCTGCCGCCGGGGGTAATGAACGCACCGCCGTTGCTGGCCGAACTCAATGCCAAAATAGCCGAATACCGGCCCGGCCGACAGGCTCATATTATTAATTTAAGTCTGCTGCCGCAAACAGAGCAGGATTTACAGTTTTTGGAACAGCGCCTGGGTAAGGGCAGGGTCATCATTCTTTCCAGAGGCTACGGCAATTGCCGAATTAGCGCCACCACTACCCGAAATGTCTGGTGGGTGCAGTATTTCAATTCCCAAGATACCCTGATTCTCAATACTTTGGAAGTCAGCGATGTGCCGAATGTGGCTTGCGCCTCGCCGGAAGATATTGCTGATAGCCATCAGCGTCTAATGGAAATTATGAAGGTGTATTTGTGAATGAATCCTTCTTTGCCGGCGCATTTGGCGGAGACGAATCAAAACTGCGGCCTGACACTCGCCTGGAATGTAAAATCTGCTGGTATGTCTATGATCCGGCCGTTGGTGACGAGGTCTGGCAAATCCAAGCCGGCACCGCATTTGTGCAATTACCGGATTATTGGAGCTGTCCTAACTGCGGTGCGCCAAAACAGGATTTTTTATTGCTGGACGATTAAACATGCTATGGCAGGATGGAGAGCAGATCAGCACCGCGCTGGAAACAGTCTTTACCCGGATTCTGCAGCAACGCATGCAAGGCTTGCCGGTGCTTAATCCGGCTTTGTCGGTACAGGTAGCTGGCGTCTATCAGTTTAACGAAGATTGGTTAGGGATTTTGATTACGCCCTGGTTCATGAATTTACTGCTGTTGCCGGGTGCGGATAGTCCTTGGTGCGAGTCCAAGCCCGGCGCAAAATTCGATAAGGCCTTGCCGTACGGAATTTTCGAATTCACTTTGGCAAGAGAAGAGATGCTGGGAATCTATGCGCAGTGCTCTTTGTTTTCGCCGATGTTTGAATTCACCAATCAAGCCGATGCGCTGCTGGCGGCGCAGGCTGCTTTGCAAGAGGTGTTGAACAACCAAAAGCCGCGCGGCCTGAGTCGCAGGGATTTGCTGCGCGGGGCTATCGGCAACGGAAGCGCTTGAGTGACTAAAACCGGTAAAGTCAGCATAATCCTGTATCATGTTAGTGGCTTGGCTAACCAGGTGAAAATCGTTTCGTCGCGCCCGGATGCTTCTAAAGTATTCATCGGCAAATCCCCTGAACAACTGCTTGCCACAGTGCCGCTGTTGTTTTCCGTGTGCGGCAATGCTCAGGCTTATGCGGCTTTGCAAGCATGCCGCGCAGCGTTGGGCATCACCGCAGACCCAAGGCTAAATGCAGCCTGCGACATGCTGTTGCAATTGGAAAACTTGCGCGAACATGTCTGGCGAATTTTGCTGGACTGGTCCGGTTTTGTTGGCCTGCCGGCGGATAAAAAATCCCTGGCGGCATTATTAAAATTCGATGCTCGCTTCAAACAACTTTTATTTCGGGATGGCAAGGCATTTTGTCTGGATAGCGTGGTCGAAATTGACGTACCGCAACTGACCGGCTTAATTGCCGAAGTAGAGGCGCTGATTGACCTTGCTATTTTCGATCACGGTTTAAGCGATTTTCAGAGGATAGGCTGTGAAGCGCAATTGCTGGATTGGTTACGGGCAAGCCGCAGTTTACCGGCGGTTTTTTTGAATCATATCTATGCCAGGAATTGGCAGGCGGTCGGGCAAAATGGGATCAGCTGTTTACCTGATATTGATAAGCAGACTTTAAGTACGCAGATGCAACAAGCTGATTTAAGCGCCTATGCCAGGACGCCGCAATGGCAAGGCCATTGTTTTGAAACTACGCCGTTAAACCGGCAAATATTTCACCCCTTAATTGCCGATTTGCAAAACTGTTATCACAATGGTCTGATGGTAAGAGTTTTGGCGCGTTTGCTGGAAGTTGGCGGTATCCCGGCAGCCATAAGGCATTTATTGCAAGACATAAACGATGGCTGTATGTTGGCGGCTGAAGGCGAAAGCAAAGAAGGATATGGATTGGCTCAGGTTCAAGCGGCGCGCGGCTTGTTGATTCATTACGTGGTATTGCAGCATGGGCTGGTAAAAGATTATTGTATCGTAGCGCCTACAGAATGGAATTTTCATCCGGAAGGTGTAGTCTCACAGGCATTGAAAACTCTGCAAGCCGGTGATGCCGCAATGTTGAAGTTGCAGGCGCAATGTATAATCAATGCGATTGATCCATGCGTACAATACGATTTAATCATGACCGACAGCGATAAGGCACCGTAAATCCATGCATGAGATGTCGCTTTGCGAAAGTGTTTTGCAAATTTTGGAACAACAGGCAAAAGCTCAGCAATTTTATAAGGTTAAAACCGTATGGCTTGAGATAGGGGCTTTGTCCGGTGTTGAGATTGAAGCCTTGCGCTTTAGTTTCGATATGGTGGTGCAAGGCTCCATAGCCGATGGAGCGCGTCTGGAGATTATAGAGGCGGCAGGGCAGGCTTGGTGTTTACCGTGCGGCCGGAATGTGGTTATACAACAATTATACGATCAATGCCCGCATTGCGGCAGCCATCAATTACAGGTTAATGCAGGCGATCAAATGCGAATTAAAGAACTGGAGGTAGAATAATGTGCGGAGTATGCGGTTGCGGCGAGAGTCAAATTCACTCGCATCACGATGATGAATCAGAACATGCGCATGACCATCATCACACTCATCATCATGAGCATCACCACGATCATCAGGCCGAACATTCCCATGCGCCGGGTTTGAGTCAATCGCGCATGGTGCAGATTGAACAGGATATACTGGCGAAGAATAATCAGTATGCAGGCGAAAACCGCCGCTATTTTGGCGAACACAGCATACTGGCCTTGAATTTGGTGTCCAGTCCCGGCTCCGGCAAAACTACGCTGTTGACTGAAACCATCTCCCGTTTAAAAAATGAAATAGAAATGGCTGTGATCGAAGGTGATCAGCAGACCGCTCGTGACGCCGAACGCATTCGCGCTACCGGCGTACAGGCTTTGCAAATCAATACCGGCAAAGGCTGCCATCTGGATGCCCATCGGGTTGGACACGGTTTGGAAAGCCTGCAATTAAAAGATCACAGCCTGTTATTTATCGAAAACGTCGGCAATCTGGTTTGTCCTGCCGCTTTTGATCTGGGGGAAGCCCATAAAGTGGTGATTTTGTCCGTTACGGAAGGCGAGGACAAACCGATCAAATATCCTGACATGTTCCATGCTGCAGATTTGATGATACTGAATAAAATCGATCTGCTGCCGCACCTGGATTTCGATAGCCGGCAATGCATACAGTACGCAAAACAGGTTAATCCGCGCATCAAGGTATTATCCTTGTCGGCTAAAACTGGAGAGGGGATGGATAATTGGCTGCGTTGGTTAAAAGCCGAATTGGAGCTGCAATTGATAGAATACGTTTGATTGTAGAGGATAGTTCGAGATGTTGCATAGCTATGTGTCATTCATTTCAGACAGGTGAATTACAGGACGGTTCGGAGATAGTGCCACTTTGCCAATGACCGCTATTAGGAAGATTAGTTCGATACCCGAATGTCTCAAAGTGGTCGTCTTCCGCCCTTCAATACCGGAAAAATTATCGTAAAATTTTTTCGAGACTTGTATTTAATGATAGAAGATACTCAGTGTTTTACTGAAAACTATACGTCATCCGCTTTAAAGACATCGCTTAATTGATTGGCTTCTATCGCCAGATCAAACCAGTTCTCTATTTCCTGCTGACTGGCTTTGGCTATTCGTTCAGTCATTTCCACCGGAATATTACCGAAACGTTTGCTTAATAGTTTTTGCAATAATAAAACTTCAGCTTCTTGAGCTCCTTCTGCTTTACCTTCTGCTTTATAGTTTTTTGCCCATTCTTCCAGTCTGTCTGACAACATGGTTTTTAGCTCCAATAAATCATTCACTTGGGGGAGTACGATACTGTATTCCGGCTTTCTCTTCAAGATTGCTCTGATCCATAGCGCAAACATTCTTCTTAAATCCGGCCGGTCGTTTAACCACTCGTTCATACGCACCAGTATTTCCTGCATGGCTTGCGGCGTACCGGTCTGTTCTATGCTGAATACCGCCGCCACCAGATTCTTTAACGAGCCTAATTGGTGTTCCGTATAAACTTTTTCATCGATCAGTAAATATTTGGCTTTGATTTTAAACTCATCCACTAGACCAGGCACGGCAGGTATCAAGTCATAGACATCTTTGGCTGCTGTCCAGCGCTGCTTGCCATTATATAAGACGATGGGCAAAATCGGCGGTAAGCGTCCATCTTCCAGCACTTCTCCGGTTTTGATCAAATCCTGATACAACAAACCTTGATAGACCATCATCCGTAAAGCCATATATTTATCTACAGTACTTTGAAATTCTATCAGCAGATAGAGATAACACCACTGGCCACCAACCTTGACACGCCAGACCAGATCATCTTCGCGTTGCTTAAAGTCCTCGCTGACATAACTGGCATTAAGTTTTTCCAGGGTACTATAGTCTAAACTATGCAGCCAGTCATCCGGAATAAAGCCCAGGATCAAATCCCTGACCATTTCCGGGTTTGAGAATAGGAATTTAAAACTGCCGTCAAAATCGTGATTCATGAAAACAAGTATAATCCAACCATAGGGCCTTAGTCAGCTATATTGGGCGATTTTGCTCCTTCAATCCTGAAAGATCATGTTCGGCCATCAAAGGACTGTTGAAGTGTCTTTTTGAATAGCTGGTTTAACACGCCTACAAGACCATCCTCGTAGCCTCAGTTAGCAAAGCGTAACTGAGGGCAAAATACTCAGCCCCACTCCTTTGGATCTCTGATCATTTCCAGCGATTGTGCTGCGCTAATCGCGGCTACCCGGGCTAGAGCATCAGATTGGAGATAATTACGATTTATCTTTGTAAAAAAAACCGCCAATTAACATTCCCCCTGAAATGTTTACACTTGTCATTGGAATCGATAACAATATGAGTCCTGCATTATATAGAGGATGAACATCAGGAGCAGGAAAGCCTGAGAGGTATAGCTTAATAGGAGCCCAGATTAAATCGGCTCCCATTGTGAATTGAAATAATTGCCTTTTGTATGCGGTATTCCCAGAAAATAAAGCAGAAAAAAAACCTCCATTGTGCTTTTTATAAAAATATCCAACTGCTATCCAGCCAACATAGACAGTCATGTAAGTTGTAGTTTCAAAAATCTCCTTGCTATCAAATATGGATGAAAACACCATAGCAACTACTAACGCTATCAATACTAAACTACCTTGTACAATTCCTTTTAAGAACATTGTTTTTATCTCCAACAAATGATTCGACATGGAGCAATACACCAGAGCTTTTGCACTCTATGCTCTATTTTTGGTTTACTTCAATTTCCATAGAAAATTTACTTCTTAGTCTTACCAACTTGATTCTGGTAACCTCACTTAAATGTTACCGTAAACTGTACATGTTGAGGTACTGTACAATCTGCGTGGTGCATGGCTGGCGTTATTCGTAAATTTTTTACCAACTCAAGTGTTGAATTATTTACGTCTTCGTTTGTAGCTTGAAAAACTTTGATGGTAGCCGGGTCAGGTACTCCGGATGCATCTACAACCATTCTAACAAAGGCTCGTCCAGAAATTCCGGCTCGGGTTACCTCAATATCTTCTTTATTGATGTGAGCAGGAGTCCCCACTTCAAGAGAATTAAAGATATATTGGCCTATTGGTGTACCCGAAACTTCGGGCGGACATCCTTTAGCAACACGAGCAGGCAAATCCGGTAAAATAGTGAAGCCGGGTACGGCGGTCATTTCGCGGTAGCCTTGGTGATACATGTCAATGATTACGGTTGCGGTCAAACCAGTGGCACAGTTCACGGCATATGAGTCTAAAACATTTTCATAGGGGCCTGCGCCAATACTGCCTTTACGTTCGAATGTTGGTGTGTCGCCTGCAATGCAACGGAGCCGCATAAAATATTCCCATTCTCCGACTGGCATAAAAGCTCGTACCGGATTATTGACTGAACCCAACTGTGCAGATAAGTCGAGCTTACGCGGGGGGTGATCATTACCAAGGGCAAATACTGAAGATGAGAATAACAAGCACAGGGGTAATATGAGATTAGTTCGCATCTTTGTTTTATGGTTTGATTTGAATGTATTTGCAAAATGGGACAATATATTTTGATATATCAACGTGATATGACGTAATCACTAAATCAACATGAGTATAAGGCGTCATAAACGTAGTGTATTTAGCCGAAAACTTGGCAGAATAGCTATGCCAATCAAAGGCAATCAATTTTTTGCGCGTTAAAATACCGAATCCAAAGTCTAATTCAAAATTCAATGCGATAACGTGCGCTATAGGATGCTGCCGTAAGGTGCATCGTTCGAGTTATTAAAGATCAATAATATCATGTAGATGACCTGACACCATGTAAACCATGCTGAATTAGGAGCATAAAACCTACGGTATTCTATCATGGCATAATAACTCGATTGATGCGCCTCTCTCCGTTCGGCAGCATCCTATATAAGTTTTCTCTTATTTTGGGGCTGTTATGAATTGATAAGCAGACTTTTATAGGTAACCAGCGAATTTCCGTTTTGGGTCGAATTAGCCTATTCCTGCTGTTTTTAATGTTGCTGCCGCCATAGGAGGAGGCATAGCTATTACTTACATGTAAATCTGATTAGATCGCCAACTATTCTTTGTCTGCTTCCGATTTCAAACTTTAGGCGTATCCTCATTCGGTTTTTGGTGAAGCGGCTGGTTTGAAGGGGAAGGAAGCGCCTCTTGCAAGGCGCTCAAGTACTCCGCCAGCGTAGCGTCCAGGCGCTCGTGCATAAAGGTTTGAAACGGTTTGAGATCATCCGTCAACGAAGCTTGTTCCAGAGTGTCGAGATATATTTTTCGATCTTCCGGTCTTACCGCTACGGGCATATAACCGCCACGGATTAACAGCAAATTCATAAGCAGCCGCGACGTGCGGCCGTTTCCGTCACTGAACGGATGAATTGCCGTCAAACGAAAATGCGCAGCAATACGTGCTACTTCGTTCAGTTACGTATTGCTTGGCGCGGGGAAATGCTAGGGTCAACATCATGTGCGAGCCGGCGAAGGCAACGGCAAGACCCGCTGCTCCGCCGATGAGGCTTAGAAGGACGCTCTCGGTTAAGACCTGGCGAATGATTCTGCGG
>CAVUMJ010000395.1:0-3237 GCA_963741375.1 uncultured Pseudomonadota bacterium | reverse complement strand
ACGGCCAGGGTAGCCGGGTATTTGTATTTTTTGAGCAAAGGCATGACCCGGGTATAAAAACTTTGATAGCCATCATCAAAAGTCAGCATGACCGCCTTCGCCGGCAAGATTTTTTCGCCTTTTATCACATCCAGTAAATCCTGAACGCTAATAACATGATAATTATTCTGTTTCAACCAGTTGAAATGCTGCTCCAGATGTTGTTTGTTGACGGCAAGGCGATCAAAAGGCGGCAGCCTTTCTTCTTCTTCAAGAATGTCGTGATAATTTAATACAATGAAATGATTGTTTCCAGTATCCGCGATTGCTTGCAGGCTTGCAAACAGACAGACCAGAATAATGGTTAAACGAGAAAAAAAATACATAAAATCAAAAGAAAGGAAAAAAAACCGGTACTACCGGAACCAATTATTCAAAAGCCGATTCATGGCTATCTTAGCTGAATCAGTGATTTTAGTGCCTTAGATTTAGCTGGCGGCGCCTCTATAAAACGAAAAAACCTGTCAATCCAATATATTAATCATAACCGAAAACGGAATACTATGATGAAAACCGGAAAATCCGTAAATCGAAACAATTAGTACTGACAAAATACAATTTGGCTAATTTGCCTTATTGTAGCAATGACTCACTGTTTTCAACTGATTGACACTGCTTATAGCTCGACAATGGTGTTTTTGATATTGTTTGAATTGCTGCACTTTTTTTGGTCGGAACGGTCAGGTCATTATAAATAGCCCAAGAATTGCTAGTTGGCCCTGCTAAGTTAAAGTACATGAATAAAGTACTGCCGCAGCCAAAAACATTTGCCAGATATGATTGAATAATTTGCCCCATTCTTGGATCGTTATTGGCCTGTTCGCTAATTGCTGCGTTGTAATTTTTACTATCGGCTGGATCAGGACCGCCTTCATAGATGAAGTTTTGCAGACCATAATAGTTAGCCAGGCTTTGATAAGTTGCCTGAGTTTTACCGCCAGGTACATAAGGACTTGCACCGGAAAACATAGGTAATGCTTTATTCAGACCTGCTTGCAAAGATGTAAAAAAACTATTGACGTCAGTATAAGCATTTGGGGTATCTATATATGGAGCCCCTCCTATTGCATAAATATATTGACTTGGCGCTCCAAAGTTTGCTTTGATGTAAGCTAGTTCTATCTGAACGCTATAAGGATTTACAGCTTGAGCCATTAACACTGGCCGAATAGTGTTGTTGATTGCTGAAGTTCCGTAGACTGCCGCAAACAGCCGGCTAATCCTTACAATCTGATGCGCCACTCTATAGGCGGCTTGAGTGTACTGGCTATTATTATTATCATAGTTCAAGGTAGGATCAACGCCACTTGCCACTTCCGCAACTGCTGACGCCATATTCACCTGTGTTTGCGAAAAACCGTATCCAAAATTCCACAGTTCATTACTGTATTCAACATAAACGTGGATGTTTGGATTCAATTTGGCTTGCATCAAGGTTGCCAACTGGATAACGTAGTTGTTTGAAGTCGTATCTCTTAAATCTACTCCTTCAGGAATGTGAATCCAGATATCCTTGCCGCTGACATTAGCCATTTCTATAATGTATTCCCAGGCCACCCCTCTTGGATCAGCTTGAGATGGTTTGGATGCAGGTGTCCGTCCCGCCCAGGTTGTCACCGGATTACCATTGACATTCAGGAAACAGACAAAACGCAAGGCGCTAAATGGAGATATGGCATTGAGAAACTCATTGGAAAACACTTGTGTGGCGCCAACGGCATAACCCGGTCTGAGTAATTTAAGATTGGTTATGCCGGTATTCACAGCACTAAATGCAGTCCGTTGAGTATTGGTAAACAGCAACTCCAGCCCACCGCTTGCCGGACCAATCACTACTTGAGCTGTGGTGGTGTTGGTAGCGGCATCATAAATCTGATTGATGATCTGATCAGCATTAGGGTTATCCACAGCACTAACTTTGGCAATACCATTAAACACCAAATTGTAGGCGCCAACATAGCTTGGATAAAGAGCGGAAGGTTGTCTACCCAAGGGATCAGCTGGAAATGACGCAAAAACGTTACCAAAGTCGCTTGTTGGCCAGCCATCGCTGTCAACCGGAGCAGGATGATTGGTTGGGTCATAAGGATAAGCGGCGGTTGCAAAACCGCGAGACTGTTTCACCAAATCCACAAAAACTTGATCCTGCCAACTGGAATCACTGAACCAGTTCAGATTTACCCCCATATAAGCGCTTGCCAACTTGTTACGTGAAGTGGCTGCAACGGCAACTGATTTAGCAACAAAACCATCCTCAGAGCAAAAATCCTTAGCATTTTTCACGCCAGTGTTGGAGTTAAAGTCGTTGCCTGCACTGGACTGTAAACCACTTAAGCCGCCCGTTGTAGTACATGGGCCGGCAATATCCATTGTTCTGTTGTTATTTTCTTGGCTTGGCGTCAAAGAGGTTTTGACTTCCAACGGTAAAAATTCATTCAGTCCGGAAAAATTTAGATACGTATATAAGGTAAAGCCGAAAATAATTAGAGTGGCAATGCCAGTCAACATTACCAGTTTAAATGGAAACAAAGCAGTTGGTTTATGAGCCTTCATTTTAAATTGACTCCAACATTGATTGGAAATAATCATAGTAATTTAGTTAGTAGTCTAAACTTGATCTTACCCGGATTTCAAGGCGCAGACAGGCAAACTTACCATCATCTCAACCCATTATTTTTTTCTGCCCAACTCATTCTGGTAACAATAGTAATTTTAATTCATTATATTACGGTATTATTATAAAGTATTGTGTAATGATACGAACTAGGTTAGCTAAATTTTTTGAAAAAATTTTAGTTTACAATCTAATTTGTTATAATAAATCTAGCAAAATCCACCAACAAAAGGCTCTAGCCTATGATTGGTTGTAGCCTTTTGATTATGCATTTTTGTACTGATCAATTGGGAGCGTCTGTATTGTAGAGGTATTTTCTGAAACATAGCCACCAAAAATCTGTAGCAAAGCGTACAGAGAAACATTCAGATTGAGTTTAGTTGTTCAATGTTACTGTGAAGCGTAGACTTACGCATACATTTAAACTTAATTATTTTACAACAAATCTGATTAATTTTAATTATGTCAAATATTAAAGATGAAAAAAGACTCCAATTTTTAGATGGCATGAGAGGAGTAGCAATAGTATTGGTTATCCTTTTTCATGCTTATGCTAGATGGCCGGATTTATACCCTTATGGGGA
>CAVUMJ010000394.1:0-9513 GCA_963741375.1 uncultured Pseudomonadota bacterium | reverse complement strand
GCGCGTCACTGACAGTGAAACCATGGATGTGGTCGAAATGGTGCTGGGCGGCTTGGTTAATAAGGAAATCGTCAATCTTATCAACATGAATGGCGGCAAAGCCGTGGGCTTGACCGGGAAGGACGGCAACTTTATTCACGCCAAAAAAATTAATATAACAAAAGCCGGCGTCTCAATCGAGGATGCACCGGAAATTATTGATCTGGGCCATGTCGGTGAAGTCAGCAGTATAGACCCAAGCGTAGTAGAGATGCTTGGGAACAGTAATTTTATTCCGGTTATTGCTCCTATTGGAGTTGGTGAGGAAGGCCACTCTTACAATATCAATGCTGATCTGGTTGCCGGCAAAATAGCGGAAGTATTAAAAGCTGAAAAATTGATTTTGCTGACCAATATACCCGGCATCATGGACAAACAAGGTAACTTATTAACCGGGTTAAGTCTGCAGGATATAGAAAATCTAATTACGGATGGCACCATTTCCGGCGGTATGATCCCTAAAACCCGTTGCGCCACAGACGCCTTAAAGGGAGGTGTTACCAGCGTTCATATTATTGACGGCAGAATTGAACATGCCGTATTACTTGAGTTATTTACAGACAAGGGAATAGGCACACTACTGCATAGACGCTAAATGAGACTGTAGATAGGGCGAAAAACCCTGGCGTATTTCCTGTACTTTTTGACTGGCGCATAGCTCTGCGCCAATGGGAGATTGTTTGCAACGGATATCTAAAAAAATCTGCTCTTGACCATTTTGTTGCAACTTTGATACCGATAAACTTAAGTCATCGTTTTTTACCGGAGAGGCTCGCATGATCAGTTTGTCGGTTTCAACATCATCTCCGGTGGTTGAATGCATGGCGACAAATTCACCGGCGATTTTCCAGGCTTTATCGCATCGCTCCGCATCTTGGCAAATGAATAAGCCTAAAGCATTTACTGCGTTGCTTGCCGCCAAGGTTTTACTGGAAGTTTTTTCATCAGTTTTCGATTGTGTCAAAAATCCAAATCTAATCATATCGGCTTTAAACTCATTCTCCGTACTTTGCCTTTCTGCCAGAAGCTTACCAAGATCCTTTCTGTTATCTTCAATTTGTTGATTGCTGTTTGCAATTTCCGCCACTAATTGTTCCGGAACGTTTCTGGCGTTTCTTTCATGTTCCGCCGCTTGCTCTTGCTGTTTTTCAAGCTGCTGAATAAGGCGCAGAATATTGGCTTCAGTGGCTTTTTGCCGAGAATCAAATGCTAAAATTTTATTTTGCAAAGCGCTTTTCATGTCATCCATATTACGATAGGTGCTTAGCAGCACTTTATCGTTTTCAAGTTGCTTAGCAATGATTTTTTCCTGTTCCTTACGCAATTCATTTAACCTTTTTTGCAAGGCAATTTGTTCCGGGGTTTTCGCTTTTTCAACTACATCAAGAACTTTGGCTTTATTGCTAAGCGTTTCACGCTTATACTGAACCTGTTCCGGAGGAACTTGATCCGAGAAATAAACATTGCCGGATTCATCAACCCAACGATACATTTTTTTGGCGTAAGCGGAGTCGCTGCCGGATATTAAGACCAAGCTTAAAACCAGAAACTTCATGAAATCTCTGCACGGCATTCCTTCACACCTTTAAGACTAACCTAACAAACCTGCAAGCTGTTGTAAGGGCGGCAGGATCATCATTTTTGCCAATTGCAAAACAACCAAAGCTAACAGCGGCGATAAATCAATTCCCCCCAAATCCGGTAAAACTCTACGGCAAACACTCAAAATCGGTTCAGTTAAACTATACAAAATCGAAGATACCGCACTATAGTTGCCCGGAGCGAACCAACTCAGCAAAGCTGCAGCAAAAATGGCGTAGACGAATATGTCCAGAACCATTTTAAACAAATCTGCAAACGACAGCAGCATGAGTGCAAACACGCCAATAGACAAACCTTTTACTGCCAATATTGCATAATTGGCAAGCATCTGCAAACTCAATGCCAATACTAAAGAGGAGCTATCCATTTTTCCCACCGAAGGCACAAATCTGCGCAAAACCCGCAGAGGCGGGTGAGTGATCTTTACCAGAAACTGGGAAACCGGGTTATAGAAATCCGCTCGTATCCATTGCAACAAGAATCGCAAAATCACTGCCAGGATATACAGTGAAAACAATGTATCTATCAGAAACACCAGCGGATCTGTCATATAGTTGGTTCCCATTAATTTGCTCCTAGTTGTTCCGACATTTCGATTGAGCGATCCCTGGCGGCATGTAAAGCCTTACTGACCAGCAAACCAAAATTGTTTTCCTGAAAAATTTCTATGGCTTTTTGAGTTGTACCGCCAGGCGATGTCACTCTTTCACGCAATTGGGCAGGGGACTCTGCCGATTCCAAAGCTATTTTAGCAGCACCTAGCGCAGTCTGTTGAATAAGCAAGCGAGCGGTTTTCTCGTCCAGTCCCAATTCGATAGCAGCTGCTTCCATTGCTTCCATCAGCAAAAAATAATAGGCCGGACCACTGCCTGAAACAGCGGTAACCGCATCCAGCTTAGCCTCTTCATTCACCCATAAAGTCAATCCAACCGACCGCAAAATATTCTCCGCCAAGTTTTTTTGGGCTTTATTGACATTCGGGTTGGCATGTAAAGCGGTTGCACCGGTCAACACCAAAGCCGGCGTATTTGGCATGCAGCGCACAATAGCAACATCATTGCCTAACCATTTGGTCAAACTACTTTGCGTGACTCCCGCTGCAATAGAAACCACCAAAAGCTGCTTTTTTCTGATAGTGGCTGCAATTTCCAAACTAACGTCATGTAAAATTTGTGGCTTAACTGCCAAAACCACCACATCAACTTCATCAGCCACCGCTGCATTTCCAGCTGAAATATTCACTTTAAGCGATTCAGCATGAGATTGCAGAATTGCCTGATTGGTGTCGGACACCCAAATCTGTTGCGGAGCATAGCCACTGGCTATCAATCCGTTCATCAGACTTGACGCCATATTTCCTCCACCAATAAATCCGATCGTTCTAGTATTCATAGCTAACTGATTTTTAAGTTGTTTCAATAAATTTACAATCAAAATGCCAAACACATTCTACATCACTATGGAGTCAGAGTAGTAAAACTCAAGCCTGTGAAATGTGAGCTTCTCTAAAATGTTTTAATCTAATCCCCACCAACAATAATGACACGGCATAAACTATAACCGCCAACACGATGGCTGATACTAAATGCAAACCACGTTGCGACACACTCCAGCCAAACCAAAGCTCGGATTCCACCCAAAAATGCAAAAATGCCGACATTGCCACGACAGACGTAACAACCCGCAGCACAAACAATTTCAGCTCATGGCAAGGTTGATAGGCTTTTTGTTTCACCAGCATAAAAAACAGCAACCCGGCATTTAAATATGCTGCTAAAGTTGTCGCCAAAGCCGGCCCGGCATGAGCCAGCGGTAAAACCAATATTGCATTCAGCAACAAATTGGCCAGAATGGAATAACTGCCAAAACGAACCGGTGTGCGCGTATCATGTCTGGCGGTAAAACCTGAGGCCAGCACCTTGATTAAAATAAACCCCAGCAAACCCGTAGAAAATGCAGTTAAGCTTTTACCTGTCATGCGGACATCATTGATATCAAATTCATGGTATTGAAAAAAAGTTGATAATAATGGTTCAGCCAACAGCGCCAAACCAAAAGTAGCCGGTAAACCAACCAGAAAAACCAGTTTTAAAGCCCAATCCAGGGCTTTGGAAAATTCCTGAACGTTTTCAGCAATATGATTTTTAGCCAAACTTGGCAAAATGACTGTTGAAATGGCTACTCCGAAAATACCTAACGGAAACTCAACCAAGCGGTCAGAATAATATAGCCAGGAAACGCTTCCCGAGTTTAAAAAGGAAGCAAACAAGGTATCAACCAACAAATTGATCTGAACCACGGAAACCCCGAAAATGGCTGGGACCATTTGGTTTACTATCCTTTTAACTTCCGGATCATTAAAGCCCCACCGCAATTTAGGCAGCATACCAATTTGCATCAATGCCGGAATTTGAAACAACAATTGCACCACGCCTGCGGCAAACACTCCCCAAGCCAAAGCCACGATAGGCTCTTTCATCAAAGGGGAAATCCACACTGTCGCAATTATCATGCAAATATTTAAAAAAACCGGGGTAATAGCAGGCACAGCAAATTTGCCGTGTGCATTTAATATTCCCCCCGCAAACGCCGTCAAAGTTATAAAAAACAGATAAGGGAAGGTAATTTGCAACATTTGCACTGACAGTTGATACTGGCCTGTTTGCCATAGAAAGCCAGGGGCAAAAATAATAATCAGCAAAGGCGCGGCCACAATACAGACTATGGTAATCAGAATCTGAATCACCGCCAGCGTTCCGGCTGTTTTATCGATAAAAGCCTTTAGAGCATGTTGGTCGCCATGGGCCTTGTAATTTGTTAGTATAGGCACAAAGGCATGGGCAAAGGCGCCTTCAGCAAACAACCGGCGTAAAAAGTTGGGTATTTTAAACACCACAAAAAACGCGTCTGTCGCGGTACTGACGCCAAACATATTGGCAAACAACATGTCCCGAACAAAACCCATGATTCTGGAAATCATGGTCATACCGCCAACTATGGCGCTAGATTTATAAAGATGCTTGCTCAAAGAGAAATTTAACCGTTCTAAACATAGTAATGGTTGACAATAATAGCATTCAAACTCATAATGCACGGTTTTTAATTAACTTAAATTCTGATTGATATGGCTAATTCACCCCAAGCTAAAAAAAGGGCACGTCAGGCAGAGCAAAGCCGTATTCGCAATGCCGGACAACGCAGCAACCTTCGCACTTATGTTAAAAAAGTGATCGCAGCTGTCAGAGCTGGTGATAAAGCACTGGCTGAAGCGGCATTCAAATCTGCCGTTCCTGTTATTGACTCTGCTGTTAACAAAGGCATTATCCACAAAAATAAAGCCGCTCGCAGCAAAAGCAGATTGAACAACAGATTACGCGCAATGGCCTAATCGTTTAACATGCCCGATTTCAAAAAAGCCGGCATGACTAACATCATGCCGGCTTTTTTTATGCTGTCAAAAACCGATCTTGTTGAAAAACAATGATACACTTAGTCTAATTCCGTTCAGGAGTATAATGTGTATCAGATCAATATACATCAAGCCAAAACACAACTATCCAAACTCGTTGAAGAAGCTGCGTCAGGTAAAGAAATTATTATCGCTAAATCCGGCAAACCCATTGCGGGATTGGTTTCACTTGAAAAAATGTCATCTAAGCCACGCACGCCAGGCGCATTGAAAGGTAAAATTTTGATTGCGGATCAATTCGATGCTCCCATGAATGAAACAGAATTAGCTTCTTGGAATACTGCATCAATTTTCCCGGATTAGGCATAATTACCAGGACGGAAACCTACCATCATTTTTTATCCTTCCACATACAATAAGAATAATTTTGATCAATCTGCTTTTGCAGCTCCGTAAACAGCCAAGAACAGTTTGAACAGCCCAATCATGAACAACTTATCCTTAGTCCGGCGCGACCTTGACGTACTCTGGCATCCCTGTAGCCAGATGAAAGATCATGACCTTTATGCCGAACAGCCTTTACCCTTAATTCCGGTTAAATCAGCCAAAGGCGTGTGGCTGGAAGATTTTGAGGGTAAACGTTATCTGGATGCGATCAGTTCCTGGTGGGTAAATTTATTCGGTCACGCCAACCCGCAAATCAATCAGGCTTTGAAAAATCAACTGGAAACCCTGGAACATATCATGCTTGGCGGTTTTACCCATGAAGCCGCGATTTGCCTGGCAGAAAAACTGGTCGAAATAACGCCCGCCGGTTTAAACAAATGCTTTTATGCCGACAACGGTTCCACGGCGGTGGAAGTTGCCCTGAAAATGAGTTTTCATTACTGGCAAAATCTTGGCCGAACCCAAAAAACCAAATTCATTACGCTGACAAATAGTTATCACGGCGAAACCCTTGGCGCACTGGCAGTAGGTGACGTAGCCTTATACAAAAACACCTATGCGCCATTGCTGATGGAAGTGATAACCGTCCCCAGTCCGGACTGTTTTTTCTGCGAAGCCGATGAAAGCTGGGAAGATTACTGCATCCGCCGTTTTGCCGATATGGAAAAAACTTTGGCTGATCATGCCGAAACTGTCTGCGCCGTGATTATTGAACCATTAGTGCAATGCGCCGGAAACATGCGCATGTACCATCCTGTTTATCTGAAACTGTTACGGGAAGCCTGTCTGAAATATCAGGTACATTTGATCGCAGATGAAATTGCAGTCGGTTTTGGCCGTACAGGCAGTTTATTCGCCTGCGAACAGGCTGACATCAGCCCGGATTTCCTATGTTTATCCAAAGGTTTAACCGGCGGTTATTTACCCTTGTCTGCGGTATTGACCAGCAATGCCATTTACCAGGCTTTTTACGACGACTACCAAAATCTCACGGCTTTTTTACATTCTCACAGTTACACGGGCAACGCCCTGGCTTGCCGGGCGGCGCTCGCCACCCTCGAGATCTTTCAGCAACAGGATGTCATAACCGCAAATCGGCAGTTAGCGGCGCTGATGGCAAAATACACGGAAGCATTTAAACAGCATCCCAATGTGGCTGAAGTCAGACAATCCGGCATGATAGTCGCAATTGAACTGATTAAGAACAAACACCGGCGTGAAGCATATCCCTGGCAACAGCGGCGCGGTTTAAAAGTCTATCGCCATGCCTTAAATCAGGGAGTATTATTAAGGCCTTTGGGTAATGTCATTTATTTTATGCCGCCTTATGTAATTAACGAACAGGAAATAGCCTTAATGGCGAATGCCGCCTGGCAGGGCTTACTCTACGCGGTACAGGACTAATGCGGGTTTCCAGACTATTTGTTGACTCGCCTTTAAACGTTGGCGGCCGCATAGAACTCGACACTGACACGGCCCATTACGTGCGGAATGTCTTGCGACTAAAAGCTGAACAAAACCTGGTTTTATTTAACGGCCGAGGCGGTGAATACGCCTGCTGTCTGAGTGAGGTCAGTAAAAAAGCCGTACGGATTGAAATAACCAAGCATATAGACCGCGACGTCGAATCGCCTTTGAGCGTGCGGCTTGGCATGGGTATTTCCCGTGGCGACCGCATGGATTGGTCAGTACAAAAAGCGGTTGAACTGGGAGTAAGCCAAATTACTCCTCTGATTACAGAACGTTGTGTGATTAAATTTAATGAGGAGAAAAAACTGCAACGCCTGGGACACTGGCAAAACATCGCCGTACATGCCGCCGAGCAATCCGGGCGCACACGCCTGCCTAGCCTGACAGACATTTCCAACCTGCCGGAGTGGCTGACTCAGCAACAAAATTTGAAAGTATTCCTTGATCCTTACGCCGACCGGACTCTAGCCGATTTACCCCCGGATACCGGCCAAATTACCTTGCTAACCGGTCCGGAAGGCGGTTTTAGCGACCAAGAACGGCAATTTGCCAAAGCTCAGGGTTTTATAGCGGTGCGCTTAGGGGGCAGAATATTACGTACGGAAACAGCGGTGATCACTGCATTGGCAGCGGTACAAACCTTATGGGGAGATTTTAATTAATGAAAATTGCAGCGTATGCGCTAATGCCATTATTTTTGCTGGTTTTGCTGGTCAGTCTGGCCTGTGTTTTTGGTTACGGCCTGTTGCTGGCGGCAGGCGACATAGTGGCATTGGATAAACTGATCAGTAAATCCACCCAATTTTTTTTAATACTCTGCATTTTTCCGTTAAAAAAGCATTTGAAATTTTCCTGGACAGATTTAGGTTTTGCGCCAGTTTCGATATTTTTTCAACAAATCCTCCAAGGTTTTCTACTAGGCTTGCTGACATTAATGCCGGTGATTCTGACTCTTTATATGTTAGATGTGCAAATAATTGACGAAACCAAGAACTGGACCATCGGTAAAATTGCAGAAAAAATCGGTTTAGGCCTGCTATTGTCATTATTAATCGGCCTGTTTGAAGAAATCCTGTTTCGCGGCCTGCTGTTAACCAGCTTAAAGCAAAAAATTTCCGGTTTGGCCGCCATACTGGTTTCTTCCTTTTATTATGCGGGATTACATTTCCTGAAAAGCAAAACCTCAATACCCTATCAGGAACTTAGCTTCAGCAGTGGCTTCAAGTTAATGGCGGAAGCTTTCAGCAACTGTTTTAATCCTGAAATTTTTGGCGCATTTGTTTCGCTATTGGCCGTAGGGATTTTTCTAGCCACGCTAAGAAGTCACATTCCGCAAAGCCTTGGGCTTTGCATAGGCTGTCATTGTGGCTGGGTCTGGCAAATTAAAACCAGTAAAGAACTGTTCAATGTCAACCCGCAGTCCGATTATCTGTACTTGGTCAGTAACTATGACGGAGTAATCGGACCACTAGTCAGTTGCTGGCTGGGATTAGCCATTCTGGCTTATTATTTGTTTAACAGGCGTAGTGCGGCATGGCAATTAAAAAGCCTGTGAGCTGCAGCCGGCATACGGCAGATTGCTCAGCCATCCTGTCCGGATAAATCCAGACGTAAAGGTTGCATGGCGGATACTTTAAAACCGTGTCTCACATAAAATCTTTGCGCCGCATGATTATGCTGGTCCGTTAGCAGCGTAATGCGTTTGCAATGGTGCTGTCCGGCATGCTTTATGGCGGCATTAATCAAAAGTGAGCCAATACCTTTATTACGGCAGGAAGAGGTCACCACCAAATCTTCCATTATCGCCACCCTGGCGCCTAATGCCGTTGAAATAGTATAAAGCAAATTGACCATACCCAGTATTTGCCGGTCTTGACGGGCAACCAGTATACAACCGATTTCCGGCTGCTCAATGATATAACTTAGCCCTCTGAACTGGGCGGCATAATCCGGCTCAAACTCCGCTTCCTGCATAAACAGTTCATTCAGCAACTCGCAAAGCAGCGGCACATCGGTAATTTCGGCAGGGGAAACTTTCATTCTTATCCACCAAATAATGGTATTAGAAGTGCAACGTCAATTTTCAGTGTGGTTTGTATCTACGATCTATTGGCTTTTTAAGATAAAGCGAACTGAGTAGTCAATCAGGAAAACCCCCTGGAGTTTTTACTATTACGAAATACCAGCGGCTTAGGTTCATGGCTAATCGCCGCTTGACCGGCATCGGCAATCGCCTGATCAATCAGATGGCGTTGCGGGGATTTGCTGCAGACCGGATCAGTACTGCGCATATCGGCGTTAAACAAATACGCCTGACAGCGGCAACCGCCGAAATCCTTAAGTTTTTCGTCACAACTACGGCATGGCTCCTGCATCCATTCAGTGCCTCGAAAGAAATTAAAGGCTTTGGACTCATTCCAGATTTTTTCAATACTAAAATCCTTGACGTTAGGACAATCCAGCCCCGGCAGTTCTCTGGCGGAATGACAAGGCAAGGCCGCGCCATCCGGAGCTATCGTCAAGAATGTTGTGCCCCAGCCATTCAA
>CAVUMJ010000393.1:0-10578 GCA_963741375.1 uncultured Pseudomonadota bacterium | reverse complement strand
ATTGCCAGCCTAGGGTATTATAAAGTCGTTCAAAGTAAAAGTCGGCCTTTTCAGTCTGATAATACCCGGGAATCAGAAAAAGTTTACCGTCAAAACTAATCAAGCTTTGTATGGGATCATGTTCCGAAACAATTGGATTATTCATTTTTGCAAAACGCATTATCAAGTAACTAAATTTGAAGTCCAGGATGTATAATTACATACAATTATCGATTAATAATCATTCTTTAAAGAGGTGCTGATTATGAATAAAAATTACTATAAAATCGTGTTCACGGTATTGCTTGTTCAGTTTGCCGGCTCCATATATGCCGCTGATATCAGTGCCGGGAAGAATAAAGCCTCTATTTGTCTGGGTTGCCACGGCGCAAACGGAGTTAGCAATAATCCGATATGGCCAAGTTTGGCAGGGCAGCAAAGTGCTTACCTTGCAGCACAGCTGGAGAATTTTAAATCTGCCGAACGGAATAATTCTGTTATGACTCCTATGGCAAAAGGTTTAAGCAATGAAGATATTCAAAATTTGGCGGCATATTTCTCCAGCCTGCCTGCCAAGGTAGTGCCGCCCAGCACTGTGACAGCCGGGAAAGATAAAGTTGCCATGTGCGCCGGATGTCATGGCGCAAAGTTTGACGGTAAAGCTCAGTTCCCTAAATTGGCAGGTCAAAATGCACAATATTTGAGTAATCAGCTGCATGATTTCAAAAATGCCAAAAGAACATCCGGGCCAATGAACGCTATCGCCAAAGGCCTTTCCGATGAGGACATTACCGTCATTGCCAATTACTTGAGTAATCAACCAAACTAAAGTTTTTTTCTACATTTAGCTAACGACTGGTAAATTAGCGCTAAACTTTAAAAATATTTTTAGCACTTTTCTCAAAGTTTTTAGATTAAGGTTAATCCATAGCAATTAGTCGATAATTAATCGGCATAAAATTTAAATTTTTTTCGGTTTCAAAACCATTAACCCTGCAATCCTGACGATTCAGATAGTTTTGGCTTTGATGGCTGGTTATGCTCCCAAGTTAACCCATCCAGCAAGGGTAAGAAAGAATTAACAAACTATTGATTAAATAAGTGATATGTTTTCAAGTAAGAGTCATTTCAGTTTGACGCTTATGTTTTTTATTCGTTAACCATAAAGTCATAAAAGAGTTTTTAATGGAAGATTTTCATCGTATTAGCCGTCTCCCGCCCTATGTTTTCAATATTGTCAATGAATTAAAAGCGAAAGCACGGGCGGCGGGCGATGATATTATCGATTTTGGAATGGGAAATCCCGATCAGCCTACACCGCAGCATATTCTAAAAAAAATGATAGAAGTTGCGGAACGTGATGACACTCATCGTTATTCCGTTTCTAAAGGCATACCCAGATTACGTAAAGCCATTTGCGGCTGGTATAAAAATCGCTTTAATGTCGATCTTAATTTCGAAACCCAGTCTATCGTCACCATAGGCTCCAAAGAGGGTTTGTCTCACTTGGCGTTAGCTACATTAGGGCCGGGCGACGTGGTTTTAGTGCCTAATCCGGCATACCCGATCCATCCGTATGGCGTGGTGATTGCCGGGGCGGATATACGCCATGTGCCGTTGACGCCGGGAATCGATTTCTTTGAAGAATTAAACAAAGCCATTGCTGAATGCTGGCCCAAGCCGAAAATGCTGATTCTGAATTTTCCGGGTAATCCTACCAGTCAATGCGTAGATCTGGGTTTTTTTGAAAAAGTTGTGGCCATTTGTAAAGAACACAGTATTTGGATAGTCCATGATATTGCCTATGCGGACATAGTGTTTGACGGTTATGTGGCTCCGTCAATTTTACAGGTGCCCGGCGCCACCGATATAGCAGTGGAATTTTTCACCTTATCCAAAAGCTATAATATGCCGGGATGGCGGGTTGGATTTATGTGCGGCAATACCACATTGGTGGCGGCATTGACCAAAATTAAGGCTTATATGGATTATGGAACCTTTACGCCAATTCAAGTAGCCGCCATTACGGCGTTGGAAGGCCCTCAGGAATGTGTAAAAGATATTTGCGATATGTACCGGTCTCGCAGAGACGTGCTTTGCGATGGATTAAACGGCATGGGCTGGACTGTTGAAAAGCCCAAAGCCACAATGTTTGTATGGGCGCCGATACCAGAAGCTTACCGGCAAATGGGCTCTTTGGAATTTTCAAAAAAATTGATTATTGACGCCAAGGTTGCTGTTTCACCTGGTATAGGATTTGGTCAGCATGGCGATGATCATGTACGATTCAGTCTAATTGAAAATGAGCATAGAACCCGGCAGGCTTTGCGAAGCATCCGTAATATGCTCAAGAAAGACAACGTTGTATAATTATTGTTTTGGATGTCAAGCAAGGAGTAGGGTTTGAAGCCTGTAAAAATTGGTGTTTTAGGGTTAGGAACAGTTGGTGGCGGCACCCTTAACGTACTCAAAAGAAATGCGGAAGAAATTTCCCGCAGAGCCGGTAGGCAGATTGTGGTCAGTCATGCCTGCACACGGGATTTAAGCAGTGCGAGAATCTGCGACACGCAAGGTATTACATTAACCACCGATCCATTTGAAATTGTTAATCATGCTGATATCGATGTGGTGGTTGAGTTAATTGGCGGTTACGACCCGGCTAAAAAGCTGATTTTGTCGGCAATTGCAAACGGTAAACATGTTGTTACAGCCAATAAAGCGTTAATAGCCTTGCATGGCAATGAAATTTTTGCCGAAGCCAGTAAAAAAGGCGTGATGGTGCTGTTTGAAGCTGCGGTAGCGGGCGGCATACCTATCATCAAGGCAATTCGTGAAGGTCTTAGCGGCAATCAAATTAAATGGTTGGCGGGTATTATCAATGGCACAGGTAATTTCATTCTGACTGAAATGCGCGATAAAGGCCGGGATTTTAACGACGTTCTGTCTGAAGCGCAGCAGTTGGGTTATGCCGAAGCTGATCCAACTTTCGATATTGAGGGCATCGACGCCGCTCATAAACTGACTATTTTAGCTTCTATTGCCTTTGGCATTCCTTTGCAATTCGATAAGGTATATATTGAGGGTATTACCAAAATCACCCGTGATGACGTCGCTTACGCAGAAGAATTGGGTTATCGTATAAAACATCTGGGGATTGCCCGTAAAACCGAACAAGGCATAGAGCTTCGCGTCCATCCCACCTTGATTCCGTACCGCAGGCTGATCGCTAATGTCAACGGCGTGATGAATGCAATACTGGTCTGTGGCGATGCAGTTGGTCCAACACTTTATTATGGCGCCGGTGCGGGAGCCGAACCTACTGCTTCGGCTGTGGTTGCCGATTTAGTCGATGTAGTGCGCGCTATGACCAGTGATCCTGAAAACCGGGTGCCGCATTTGGCTTTTCAGGCCGATGCACTGGTTGATACGCCTTTACTTGCGGATGAATGTTTTAAAACAACTTATTATATCCGTCTCAATGCAATGGACAAACCCGGCGTATTGGCGGATGTCACCAGAATTCTGGCTGCGCACAATATCAGTATCGAAGCATTGATTCAGAAAGAGCCTTTAGCCGGCGAATCTTCTGTACCTGTCATCATGTTGACTCAATTGACGCTTGAGAAGGAAATGAATGCAGCCATTACCGAAATTGAAGCCCTGGCAACTGTCAGCGGCAAAGTGAATCGTATTCGTTTGGAAACTTTGGGATAAATTATGTCTTCTAAGAAAAAATATACCGGTATCATTGAAAGTTACCGGGATCGTCTGCCTGTTTCTGCCAACACCCGCATCATTAGTTTAGGGGAAGGCAATACGCCGTTGTTACAGTTGCAAAATATCCCACGCATGATTGGCAAACAGGTTGATATTTATGTTAAATTTGAAGGCCTGAATCCTACCGGCTCCTTTAAGGATCGCGGTATGACCTTGGCCGTGACTAAAGCGGTGGAATCCGGCAGCGGCGCAATTATTTGCGCTTCAACCGGCAACACTTCTGCAGCGGCCGCCGCCTATGCAGTTCGAGCCGGCATCAAAGCTTTTGTATTGATTCCGGAAGGGAAAATCGCTCTAGGCAAATTAGCTCAAACCTTAATGTATGGCGCTAAAATCATTCAGATCAGAGGTAATTTTGATGACGGCATGTCGCTGGTCAAGCAAGTTGCCGATTATGCGCCTGTCACTATTGTCAATTCAATCAATCCATATCGGCTGGAAGGTCAAAAAACCGCAGCTTTTGAAATTATTGACGAGTTGGGAACTGCGCCGGATTATCATTGTTTACCGGTCGGTAATGCCGGAAATATCACAGCCTATTGGAAAGGTTATACTGAATATTCCACCGATACCGAAACGCATAAGGCAGTCACCAAAAAACGTCCGGTGATGTGTGGTTATCAGGCTTCGGGCGCTGCGCCTTTTATTTTGGGTCATATGGTCGACAAGCCTGAAACGGTGGCTACTGCGATTAGAATTGGTCATCCGCAATCCTGGGATCTGGCTTGGAATGTCCAGAAAGAATCCGGCGGTTGGTTTGATGCGTTTGATGATCAAACCATTCTTAAAACACAAAAATTGCTTGCCGAACATGAAGGTATTTTTTGTGAACCTGCTTCCGCTGCGTCTGTGGCCGGCTTATTAAAAGATTTGGCTTCCGGCAAAATACCGGAAGGCAGTTGCGTAGTTTGTACTCTGACAGGCAATGGTTTGAAAGATCCGGATGCCGCCATTAGTCAGTGTCTGGATACCCAGCCTATCTCTATTGAAGCTACGCTTGATGCGGTAAAAGAAGCTATTTTGGATGATTTGTGATTGAACCAAGCTTATTTTAATTCGGCTGAAGCCGAATAGATTCAGGCTTGATATGTATTTACATGGCGTACAAAAATCCATAGTCCGGCGTCCTCAATCCAAGGGCGCTGAGATTTTGGATGAAAACCCGGTGTTGCAAGGGATTTTACACAGCAGGGGTATTAATCATTTCAGTGAACTTGACCAAAGTTTGGCTAAATTGCCTTCGCCATGGCTTTTGTCCGGCATGCAAATCATGGTTGACATTCTGGTTAGCGCTATCAAGGATCAAAAATCCATTAGCATTGTTTCCGATTTTGATGCTGATGGCGCCACAAGTTGCGCATTGGCAATTAAGGGATTGCAATTACTTGGCGCAAAGACACCTCAATTTGTTGTACCCAATCGATTCGAATATGGTTACGGTTTAACACCCGAACTTGTTGAGTTGGTTTACCAGCAAAATCCTGACATCATCCTGACAGTCGATAATGGCATATCCAGCATCGACGGAGTTAAGGCTGCCAAATCGTTAGGCGTTAAAGTACTGATTACTGATCATCATTTGCCCGGTGAAGAACTGCCGGATGCCGACGCTATTATCAATCCCAATTTGGCTGATGATAAATTTCCTAGTCCCAATATTGCCGGTGTAGGCGTCATGTTTTACGTGTTGATGGCGTTGCGGATACGTTTACGCGAGCTGCGCTGGTTTGAATACCGGAAAATTAAAGAGCCTAATCTTGCTCAGTTACTGGATTACGTGGCGCTGGGTACAGTAGCAGATGTGGTTCCGCTTGATCAGGTCAACCGAATTCTGATCTATCAAGGTTTGCAACGCATACGTTCCGGTTTGTGTCATCTTGGCGTCAAGACATTGGTTGAAATTGCCGGCAGACAGTTACACACCATAAATGCCGCCGATTTAGGATTCGTGGTTGCACCCCGTCTTAATGCTGCGGGGCGTATGGATGATATGACTTTAGGAATTCAATGTTTGCTGACCGATGACGCAAATCTGGCGCAACGCCTCGCCAAGCAGCTGGATGCCTTGAATCAGGAACGCAAGGCAGTCGAGTCCGAGATGAAAAATCAGGCGATGATTTTACTATCCGAAATGAAAGGCTTAGATGAAAAAAATGCCCTGGCCGGTGTTTGTTTATACGATCCCAATTGGCATCAAGGTGTAATCGGCATATTGGCTGCCCGCATCAAAGACAGGCTGCATAGGCCGGTGATTGCATTTGCTCCGGCGGATAATGGTGAAATTATTCAGCAAATCCTGCAGACCCGACAAGGGCAGGTAATGGCGGCTGATGGCGGACACCGGCACACCATGTAAATCGGCATCCAGCAGGATGGAATGAAACAGATATTGCGGAAAATGATCCGCCAGAAACCGGTTGGCTTCGCCGCTGTGGATTTTACGCCAACCGCCGTCTACGCAGGCGTATCGCAGAAAGCAGCGAACCTTGCCAAGTTCGTTACCATCGGTAACAACAGCAAAGATCAGCTTTTCTGCAGTGGCGATAAAGTCTTTGGAGCGATGCATAACGAACCATTAACTGTTTATGAGGATAAGGCATTTTAGTGTAATTTCAGCAGCGAACAGAAAACAATTGAAAAATACACATTAATCTCATATTCTCACTGAATCAAGTGTCACACAGATGATGCAACGTGGAGCTTCAAAACAGGGCTGTCATGCCCGGGTTGGATTGATGGGGTTCCCAACGGCTTTGCTTCATAGCCTTAATACAACAGGAGATAACATGAAAATCGGCGTTCCCAAGGAAATTCACGATGGCGAAAAACGTGTCGCCACCACGCCCGAAGCGGCGGAAAAAATCATCAAACTCGGTTTTGAAGTTTTGGGTCGAAACGGGCGCCGGCATAGCCGCCAACATTTCCGATGAGGCCTATCGGGAAGTGGGCGTCACTATCGTAGATTCAGCCAAGACCTTATGGCGGGAAGCCGACATCGTCATGAAATCCGCGCTCCGGAACGCCGCCCGGAATTGAGCATAGACGAAGTGGAATTGATAAAGCCCAGGTCAGCATCTGATCAGTTTTATCTGGCCGGCGCAAAACGAAGCCTTGATGCAACAACTGGCGGCCAAAAACGCCACGGTGCTGGCGATGGATAGCGTACCGCGCATGTCACGGGCGCAAAAAATGGACGCTCTTAGCTCCATGGCCAATATTGCCGGTTACCGGCGCTATCGTTGAAGCCGCGCAGCATTTTGGCCGCTTTTTCACCGGTCAGATTACCGCCGCTGGCAAGATTCCGCCCGCCAAGGTGCTGGTCATCGGTGCTGGTGTGGCCGGGCTTCCGCCATCGGCGCCGCCAGAGTATGGGCGCCATCGTCCGGGCTTTCGATACCCGTCCGGAAGTCAAAGAACAGATCGAAAGCATGGACGCCGAATTTCTGATGCTGGACTTTCAAGAAGAAGGCGGCGGAATCGGCGGCTATGCCAAAACCATGTCCAAGGAGTTTATCGAAGCGGAAATGGCGCTGTTTGCCCAGCAGGCAAGGAAGTCGATATTATCGTCACCACCGCGCTGATTCCGGGACAAACCGGCCCACAGCTGATTACCGCCGACGATGGTGGAATCCATGAAACCGGGCAGCGTCATCGTCGATCTGGCTGCCGAACAAGGCGGCAACTGTGAACTGACCGAAAAAAATCAGGTGGTGGTCAAACACGGCGTCACGCCTTATCGGCTATACCGATCTGCCCAGCCGTCTCGCCAACCAGTCCAGTCAGCTATACGCCACCAATTTGCGGCATTTGCTGACCGACTGACGCCCGGCAAAGGATGGCAACTATCAACGTCAATATGGAAGATGAAGTCATTCGCGGCGCCACCGTCATCAAGCGAAGGCAACATCACCTGGCCGCCGCCGCCGCCCAAGCTGTCCGCCGCAGCGCCCAAACCGCCGCTGCGGCCTCGTGCGGTGCAGAAAGCCCGCGCAAAAAATCGGTACGCCGGCGTCACAATCTGCTGCCATATCGTGCTTGGCCGGCCGGCGCGTTTTTTGGCCTGGGCGCCGTGGCGCCGGAGTCGTTCCTGTCGCATTTTACCGTGTTTGTGCTGGCCTGTTCGTCGGTTATCAGGTGATCTGGAATGTTTCAGCCTTCGTTGCATACCCCGTTGATGAGCGTCACCAACGCCATCAGCGGCATTATCGTTATCGGTGCACTGGTGAAGTCTCAGCGTTCCCAGACCATCGTCGTAGATTTTGTCCGGTACTGGCCATCCTGCATCGCCTCCATCAATATTGTCGGCGGGTTTTTAGTCACGCGTCGCATGTTAGAAATGTTCCAGAAATAAGGGAGAACTCTATGTCACAAGGTTTGTTACAATGTCGTATATCGCGTGCCACCATCCTGTTCATCCTTAGCCTGAGCGGTTTGAGCCAGTCCGGAAACCGCGCGGCGCGGCAACTATTTCGGCATGGCGGGCATGGCGATCGCCATCTCGCCACCGTGCTGGAGCGCAGCGTCATGGTTACGCGCCTATCATCGTCGCCCTGCTGATCGGCGGCAGTATCGGCTTCTGGCCGCAGCCAAAGTCGAAATGACGCAAATGCCGGAACTGGTGGCGCTGATGCACAGTCTGGTCGGTATGGCGGCGGTATTGGTCGGCTATGCCAATTTCATGGAAGAGTATTCGCCGCTGCTGGGCGTGGAAAAACCATACACGAACTGGAAATTTTCATCGGCATATTTATCGGCGCGGTAACCTTTTCCTATCTGTTATCGCTTTCGGTAAATTATGCGGCAAAATCCGGCAAACCGGTCCTGACCCTGCCGGTCGGCATTGTCTTCAATTTAGATCCTATTCGTGATTACCTTCTATCCTGGGTCATAACGTTTGTCCGTGGTGCGAAGCGGGCGGTGCTCATTGCCCTTGGCGTCGATGACGGCGATTGCCATGGCTTTGGGTACATATGGTGCTGGCGATAGGCGGCGCGGATATGCCGGTGGTGGTCTCCATGCTGAACAGCTATCGGGGTGGGCGGCGGCGGCTACTGGCTTTATGCTCAGTAACGATTTATTGATCGTCACCTGCGCCTTGGTCGGCAGTAGCGGCGCCATCCTGAGTTACATCATGTGTCGGGCCATGAACCGGCATTTCCTCAGCGTTATCGCTGGCGGTTTTGGCACTGCGGTGGCGGCGAAGCGGCGGAAATGGTGGGCGGAGTGTCACCATCGACGCCGAAGAAACCGCGCAACTGTTACGCGATTCGAAAAATATCGTCATCATTCCCTATAGGACCTGGCGTGGCGCAGCTCCCAGCATACCCGCGGATGAAATCACCAGATTGCTGCTCGGAACGGGTAAGAAATGCGTTTCGCCATCCATCCGGTGGCCGGACGCATGCCCGGCCACATGAACGTACTGCTGGCGGAAGCCAAAGTGCCGTACGACATCGTGTTTGAGATGGAAGAGATTAACGAGGACTTTCCGCATGTGGATGTGTCCATCGTCATCGGCGCTAACGACATCGTCAACCCTTCGGCGCTGGATGATCCGCACAGCCCGATTGCCGGTATGCCGGTGCTGGAATGCTGGAAAGGCGGCACTACCATCGTCATGAAGCGCAGTATGGCTTCCGGTTATGCAGGCATCGGTAACCCTCTGTTTGTGCATGAAAACACCCGCATGCTGTTCGGCGATGCCGACGACAGATTGCAGGCTGTGCTGAAGGCGTTGCAGGCTTAGGTTTTTGGATTATCAACAGGCCTTGGTCGTTCGTAGGTTGCCATGAAAGCCGGGTAGGGTGGGTATGATCATGCCCACGCGGGTAGGTCATTGGTTGTGCGAGGCACGAAAAGCGGCGCCAACCTTTCGGGTTGCAGGCTGGGTATCGCTTTGCTCTACCCAGCCTGCAACCTTTGGTTTGCCTACTGTTGTGGAGTAGGTGAAACCTGCTGCCAACCGCCCGGACATTCCTTGACATAAGGATAATAACCTTCCGGATTATGGCAGTAATACCAGTAACCGGCAGGATATTGTACTCGTATGCGGAACAACCTGTTGCACATAGGTGGTGGATTGGGCGGGCATGCCATAACCGTAGCCGTAACCATAATTTGGATAACCATAGCCACCATAGCCATAGCCACCATATCCGTAACCCAAGCCTAAGCCGTAACCATACCACGGATAGCCATAAAAACCACCCAGCCCCCAACCGCCACCATAGTAGCCACCACGAAAGCCGCCATATCCACCACGAAAACCACCACCGCCAAAACCGCCGCCGCCATGAAATCCGCCTCCACCGCCATGAAACCCACCCCCGCCGCCGCCATGTCCGCCGCCACCTCCACCACCGCCATGCGCCCAGTTGCCAGCGCTGTAGAAACTACAGGCAAACAACATGATGGTAACCAATACTATTTTTTTCATATTATCCCCCTTTTAAGAAAATGCAAACTAAGACATACAATGACCTGATTAGCAAGGCGTCTCAGCAAGGGTGGGCATGATAATGCCCAAGCGGTTAGGCCGTTGGCTCCACATGGGTACGAAAAGCAGTACCCACCCCATGGGGTATGGGTGCGATCCGGTCATACAGCAACCATTATTTCTTAACGAAATGATAAATATCCCCATATTTACCTTTCAGTGTCATGCTCTTATCGTCTTTTTCCACTAAGGTAAACTGGTCAAACTTGTCTGATCTGCCCAGCAGCGAGATTTTCAGCGAACCATTTTCCACCAGATAATTAACCGGTATCTGGTCATAATATGTGCCATCGCGCGGAATATGGGTGATCAGCACTTTGCCGCCG
>CAVUMJ010000392.1:0-4335 GCA_963741375.1 uncultured Pseudomonadota bacterium | reverse complement strand
TTTGCCTGACTAATTAACCTGTATTTTAAAAAAACTTTTTGTATAAAAAATATGGGCTTAAGTTCGCTTTGCCTTGCAGGGTAAAGCAGGATAAAAATACTTTCCATGAGATTTATCACAAAATTAGCTATTTATTTGCAAAAATCGTAACTATTCAGAGGGGCTAAGCGGAAGGAGGCTCAGTAGCCGAAACGATCAGTCTCGACAGACGTGGTTCATTGAGTACTGTTACCAGTCCCTTTGTTAAACACGTCCAACAACAGTATTGATCATTTCAGTTCGCTAAAACACCATGCCGAATAGTTACTAAAAATTATCAATGATTGTGACTCAACTATAACCTTAGATTGTAGCAAGTAATATTGTTCTTTAGTACTAGGAAGCTGTCCGAGAGCGTATACAGGGCCATAGGGCGTATTAGCAAAGCGTAATACGCCGGATGATCGAAGGCCAACATGCGGCGCAATGCGCTGGTTTCTATTCTCGGACAGCCTCCGTGTAAAATATTTTTAGTTAATCCTTTCACCGGTGTTGTGAATAGATTAACTGATTGAAAGGCGTACGGGTTAAGGTTTTCTTTAATGCCTAATTTTTCGGAACCGGCTGCCGATCAAATTTGTTTTCGGCTAAACCAAGCGCCTATGCTGAATAGCATAAAACCCAGTAAAACCTGATAAAACAACGGTAAGGCCGGAACATGAACCGTTGCAGCCGTCGTCACAATTTCAGTCATAGGGGCTAATGTGGAGATGGCGGAGTTATTAGCATCACCGGAATAGCTGGCCGTAACTGAGTCTGTTCCGATTGTATTGGGGGCGGTAGCGGTCACAGAGGCGCTGCCATTGACAAGCGTGACCGGCGAACCGTATGCAATGCCATTAAGGTAGAATTGCACCGTCCCGGTTGGAGATTTGCCAGTCACTGTCGCAGTCACTGTAACGGATTGTCCTGGCGCCAAAATGCTTGCAGAACTACTCAAAGTGATATTGTCCGTGGTGGAGTTGGACCCGGATGTCACGGTTTCAGTCAAGGCGGATGAAGTATAGGCGGCATTATTGGCGTCACCCGAATAACCGGCGGTGATAAGGTCGGTTCCGGTTGAATTCAGCATGGTGGCGAGTGAAGCGCTGCCGTTGGATAGTGTTACCGGCGATTGAGTTGCAACGTTATTAACATAGAACTGCACTGTTCCGGTTGGCGTATTGCCCGTCACTGTAGCCGTAAAAGTAACCGCTTGGCCTGTGGAAACCGTACTTGCGGAACTGCTCAAAGCGACGCTAACCGGAACGGAAGTCACGGTTTCCGTCACAGGGGTCAGGACGGTATTGGCGGCATTATTGGCATCGCCGGAATAACTGGCCGTGATCACATCTGTTCCGGTTGTGTTTAGTGCGGAGGAGGTGATGGATGCTCTGCCGCCGGAAAGCGTCACCGGCGATCCATATGCCGTACCGTTAACATAAAACTGTACGGTTCCGGTTGGGGTTTTGCCGGTCACGTTAACAGTATAAGTGACGGTTTGGCCAAGCGTAATTGAGCTTGCAGAGCTGCTTAACGCTACTTGAGGTTCACTGGTATTGGCGACATAAGCAGTCAGTTCCGATGCAGATGCCCATGGCGTGCCGTCTTCTACCGCGCCGAGAACATTTAGCAGAACATATCTGGCGTTGGTTGCCGGAAATGATATGGTTTGGATTGGCGGAAATGTCAGGCTGTCACAGGCATAACTTCGCCAGGCCGGACCGTAATCGAACGAGCCGCCGGCAGATTGTGTAAACCAGTTGACGTTATCGGTACTCAGATAGACTTCATATTGTAACGCTGTGCCATCGACGCAGCCATCCTGGCGGGGTAAATAACTGACGCCGGAGATTGATTGAGTCGAGCCTAAATCCAGACCTATGCTGTGCGGATAGGGTGTGGGACTTGACGAATCCAGGGTTTTCCAGAAGGTGCTGATATTAGTATCGATAGCCTCTTCAGCTATATGCGGACTAACCTGGCTATCCGCTATGGCGGTAACAGGGGTAACCGCGGCGGAAACCGGTACATTCAACAACACTGTTTGATTGGTTTTAATGCCGGCCACATTGGCGGTTAAACTCAAGGTATAAGTGCCTTGCGGGGTGGTTCCGCTCGTTGAAACCTGTAAATTGGTACGGCCATGGCTATCAGTTGAGAACAATCCGGTGGCTCCGGTTGGCAAGCCGGATACCGACCATGTTGCCGAGAGACTGGAGCCTGTTGCCGATAAAGCCGATACTAAATAATTTGCCTGGCCTCCCAGTGCGTCCCGGCGAGGCGGCCATGCGGTGACGGTGGCGGCTCCTGATGTCGGCAGCAGTCCGTAAACCGCCAGTTGGTTTGATTGGGTGACCATGTAAACTTTGCCGTTAACAATCAGAGGCGGCGCATACTTAACCCATAAGCCGAAATCGTCACGGGCCGGAACCATGGTGGAGTTCCAAAGTTCCTGAGATAAATTAGCGGCGTTCAGGGCTCGCAGCTCTCCTGGCGGCACACGATGATCTGCGTCACCCTGGCTATTGATGGCGGCCCAGACAATGCCGTTGTTGTCGCCATTAGCCGATAATGCCAGCATGCCGCCTGGATAAAGCAGCGGATTGCCGGAGAATGTGGAAACCGGAGTTGTATTGATCTGGCTTGTTTGTGGATTATAGCTGAAGGCCTTTAATGAGTCTGACGCGCCCCAGTTGAAAATTAGCGGGCCACCACCACTGGTGGAGCGAGCCCAAACCACCACGCCGCCGCGGATTTCTCCGCTGGAAACTGATGCGTTTTGCAGCGCGCCGGCATCATTGGTTTGCATTTTGCCGAGATTTTGAGTGTTAAGCAGATACAGATTACCTAGTTTTCCGCCACCGATCAACACATTGCCGCCGGGGATCAGGCTGGGACCTGAACTGGATAAATCGAAATCGTTTTGATCCAGATACTGATAATTCGACGGCGTAAAATAATCAATTACTTTTAGGGTAGTAGGGTTAAGTTTAAGGACGCTCTCAGCAAAATTGTTGACTCCGTCGGCGGTCGGCTGGCTACTTACGCTGGTGCCGTTGCCGGTGAACAAATAAACATAACCTGAGCTGTCCACAACCGGTGGCCGGCCGCTCTGCCAGATGCCGGCAGCATAATTGGACGGAGCCGGGTTAAAGACAGCGGACAAAGCCAGCGTCGATGCGTTGTAAGACATCACCCAGCCATAATATACTCCTGAGTCCTCATGTGAAGTAAAAATAACAATAACTTGACCGTTGGCTAAAGTTAAAGAAACCCGCTGGTTTTGAACGGCGGGGTTGAAAGTAATGGTATTGCCGTTGAAAGTGTATGTGCCGCTGATGACAACAGGGCCGCCGAATTTTTCGGCGCCGGTGGTAATATCCGCCGCATGCAGACGAAATACAATGTTGCCGTTTTCAAGGGTATTGGTGACAAAGTAAATAGTGTTAGTGCTTGAATTTATCACCGGCGTACTTTCAATGCCCATAGCTCCTGCCATGTTTGATGAATTGGTGCCGACGTAATCGGTAATCGGAACCGGTGTGGAACCGGCAATGGTGTTGGATACGTTAAGTTCCCATAATGGCGCGCCCTGAGTGTCGGCATCAAAGGCATAGACTATGTTCTTCATGGTGGCGACAAACACCACGTTATGTGTGCCGCCGTTGATCGTCAGATTCGGTACATAAAGCGGCTGGGCATAAATAGCGCCGTCCACCGGCAAGCTAAAGATTCTTCCGAAGGTCGAGGATGAAACGTTGCCTGGCGTTAAAATGGTTTCATTTAGGTTGGCCCCGGTAACTCCAGGATTGTAACCGCGCTGCAAAACAGAGACTTGAGCTTCGGCAGAATGAAAAAACAAAATAGCTAGACCGATGAAGGCGGCCGGTTTAATCAGATACTTGCAGGCCGGCAAATTAGGCAAAAGTAAATTAAATACTGAATTTATAGTATGCATCGTTTTCTAGGCTGTAAGTTTTGAAAAAATTCTTTAGCAACACGGCTTAAAAGCTTAGTGTTGGCATCTGGCAGATTTGTGACGCTGTTTCTCACCATGTTTTAAGAAAATAATTGTTACTTGTATTACAAGCACATGGAATGGAATTGAGAAAAACGCTTGTTAGATATATGGATGCATTGTCCATATTTTTTGGTGTAGAGCAAGGCGTAAATTGCCGGTTTTGGGCATTATATCACATTAATTTATTTTATGCATTACTTACTTGCAAGCCGAAAATGCCTATTACAGTAGTTTAAATAATCAATGGCTGACAACTCAGTCGATACATGCGTAAAATGTTTGGTTCGTATTGT
>CAVUMJ010000391.1:0-14891 GCA_963741375.1 uncultured Pseudomonadota bacterium | reverse complement strand
AGGTGCCACTTATGATAAAAGAAGCTGTGAACAAAGCAGAAGCTGAAGCAGCTAAAAAAGAACTGGAAGACGCAGGCGCTAAAGCTGAAATCAAATAAATATCTTGATCATAAGCTTGGCAAAATCCTCCCAAACTGGGCTGGCGGCAATTGTGCCGTCGGCCTTTTACTGTTTGCAAAAACAGTATTAAATAATCTCTGACGACGAAGGTATAGAAGCAATATGACCTATTCTTTTACCGAAAAAAAGCGTATTCGTAATAATTTTGGAAAAGGTACTGAAGTACTGGAAGTGCCTTATCTTTTAGCAACACAAATTGATTCTTATGCAAGCTTTTTGCAGTCTGGCATAGAACCTGATAAAAGACGAAATCAAGGTTTACATGCTGCATTTTCAAGTGTATTCCCTGTGGCAAGTCACTCAGGATATGCCGTATTGGAATATGTCAAATATCGCTTGGGCGAACCTACTTTCGACGTGAGAGAGTGCCAACAGCGAGGTGCTACCTTTTCCGCGCCCTTAAGGGTTTTAGTGCGTCTGGTAATTTACGATAAGGAGGCGCCGGCAAATACCAAGGTGGTTAAGGATATCAGAGAACAGGAGGTTTACATGGGTGAACTTCCATTAATGACTGAAAATGGCACTTTTGTGATTAATGGCACGGAGCGGGTAATTGTTTCACAATTGCACCGGTCTCCAGGTGTGTTTTTCGATCATGATAAAGGTAAAACACATTCTTCAGGCAAATTACTGTTTAATGCCAGGGTAATTCCATATCGCGGTTCATGGCTGGATTTTGAGTTCGACCATAAAGATGCTGTATATGTGCGTATAGATAGACGCAGAAAAATACCGGCAACCATTTTGTTGAGAGCATTAGGCTACGACAATGAAGAAATGATAGGTCTTTTCTTCGATACCAATAAGTTCTTTATCAGTGCGGAAAAGTTCATGCTGCATGTTATTCCTGAGCGTTTACGCGGAGAAATGGCGGTATTTGATATTAAACATGATGGCAACGTCATGATTGAAGAAGGTCGTCGTATAACGGCTAAGCATGTACGCCAGTTGGAAAAAGCCGGAGTAACTGATATAGAAGTCCCTAGAGATTATCTGTATGGTAAAATTTTAGGACACAATGTTATAGATCAATCGACCGGTGAATTATTGGCTAATGTCAATGATGAAGTGACAGAAACATTGTTACAAAAACTGATTGAAGCCGGAATCAGCGAAATCAATACGCTTTATGTAAATGATTTGGATCGTGGGCCTTACATGTCGAATGCCATGCGCTTGGATACCACTACAAATCGCATGGAAGCATTGGTCGAGATTTATCGAATGATGCGTCCGGGAGAGCCGCCGACTGTTGAATCGGCAGAAAATTTGTTTGAGAATTTGTTTTTTACTGAAGAGCGTTACGACTTATCTGCGGTAGGCAGGATGAAATTCAATCGTAGATTGGGCCGGGAAGAAATAGAAGGTCCCGGAACGCTGACGAAAAATGACATTATTGATGTATTAAAGGAACTGATTAAAATTAGGAACGGTAACGGAACTGTCGATGATATTGACCATCTAGGCAACAGACGGGTACGTTCTGTCGGTGAGATGATTGAAAACCAATTCCGTATTGGCTTGGTGAGAGTTGAGCGTGCTGTAAGAGAGCGATTAACTTTGGCTGATTCTGAAGGCTACATGCCGCAGGAAATTATCAATGCAAAACCTGTGTCTGCAGCTGTTAAGGAGTTTTTCGGCTCCAGTCAATTATCGCAGTTTATGGATCAAAACAATCCACTTTCGCAAGTGACGCATAAACGTCGTGTTTCGGCATTGGGACCAGGAGGATTGGCCAGAGAAAGAGCAGGATTTGAGGTTCGTGACGTTCATACCACACATTATGGCCGAGTCTGTCCAATTGAGACGCCTGAGGGGCCGAATATTGGCTTGATTAACTCATTATCTGTTTATGCCAGAACCAACGAATATGGTTTTCTGGAAACGCCATATCGAAAAGTTGTGGATGGTAAGGTTACAGATCAGGTAGATTATATTTCAGCAATCGAAGAGGGTGAGTTTGTTATTGCCCAGTCAAGTGTTGCCGTCGGTGAAAACGGCAAATTAGTAGAAGGATTGGTATCGTGCCGTCACAAGGACGAGTTTACTCTGGCTTCCTCTGATACCGTGCAATATATGGATGTTTCGTCAAAACAGATTGTTTCGGTTGCAGCTTCTATCATTCCATTCCTGGAGCATGATGACGCCAATAGGGCATTGATGGGATCAAATATGCAACGTCAAGCCGTGCCAACGTTACGGGCCGAAAAGCCTTTAGTCGGAACCGGAATGGAAAGGGTTGTTGCTAAAGACTCTGGTGTTACTGTGGTTGCTACGCGTGGTGGACGTATTGAAGCGGTTGACGCTGCGCGTATCGTAGTGCGCGTGAATGATGATGAGACTATTGCAGGTGTGCCTGGGGTTGATATCTATAATTTGATTAAATACACTCGCTCTAACCAGAATACCTGTATTAACCAAAAACCGTTGGTTAAATTGGGCGACATAGTTAAAAAAGGCGACATTCTGGCAGACGGACCTTCCACGGATCTTGGCGAATTGGCATTGGGACAAAACATGCTGATTGCCTTTATGCCTTGGAATGGTTATAACTTTGAAGATTCAATCCTAGTGTCTGAAAGAGTAGTCAAAGAAGACAGATTTACGACTATTCATATTGAAGAAAAGACATGTGTGGCGCGTGAAACCAAACACAGTCCGGAAGAGATTACCGCAGATATTCCAAATGTCAGCGAGGAAGCCTTGTCGAAGCTTGATGAATCCGGAATTGTCTATGTTGGCGCCGAAGTAAAAGGTGGCGATATTCTGGTTGGCAAGGTTACCCCAAAAGGTGAAACTCAATTAACGCCGGAAGAAAAATTGCTTCGGGCAATTTTTGGTGAAAAAGCCGCAGATGTAAAAGATACTTCACTACGTGTTCCAGGAAATGTCAGGGGAACCGTTATTGACGTACAAGTCTTTACTCGTGATGGTGTTAAAAAGGATAAACGGGCTTTAGAAATTGAAGAGGCGGAAATTAAAAGATATCGTCAAGATCTTGATGATCAATTAAAGATCGTAGAACATGATATTTTTGCACGGGTTAAATCCATTTTGACTGGCAAGTTAGCTGAAAAAGGTCCAAACGGGTTGAAAAAGGGTGAGGCTATCAGTGCCGAATATCTGGATGGATTGGTGAATTCCGAACTGTTGAAAATCAAGACTCAGGATGAAGAAATAAATTTGCGTCTTGAAACAGTGGCCGAACAGGTTGAACAGCAGCGTAAAGAGTTTGAAGAGCGCTTTGAACAAAAGAAGAAAAAAATTACCATGGGCGATGATTTAGCTCCTGGCGTATTGAAAATGGTCAAAGTTTATTTGGCTGTTAAAAAGCGCATTCAGCCTGGAGATAAAATGGCGGGCCGCCATGGAAATAAAGGGGTTATTTCACAAATAGTACCGATAGAGGATATGCCATATACTGCAGATGGAAATCCGGTTGACATATTGTTGAATCCGCTTGGTGTACCTTCACGTATGAATGTCGGGCAAGTTTTGGAAACCCATTTGGGATGGGCTGCCAAAGGTTTAGGCATTAAAATAGGCAAAATGCTGGAAGCGCAGGCCAAAGTAGCGGAAATACGAGGTTTTTTAGAGCAAATTTATAATTGCAGCGGTAAAAAAGAAGACCTCAATTCTTTTTCAGATAAAGAAATTGTGGAAATGGCTGTTAATCTGGTTAGTGGGGTCCCGATGGCCACACCTGTATTTGACGGTGCATCAGAAGAAGATATTCGAACAATGCTGCGTTTGGCTGATTTGCCTGAACATGGCCAAACTATACTTTATGATGGTCTGACAGGAGAGCCATTTGAACGCAAAGTGACGGTCGGCTATATGTACATGCTTAAATTAAACCATTTGGTTGACGATAAAATGCATGCTCGTTCAACTGGACCTTATAGTTTAGTCACGCAACAACCATTAGGCGGTAAGGCTCAATTTGGTGGTCAACGTTTTGGAGAAATGGAGGTGTGGGCATTGGAAGCTTATGGAGCGGCGTATACTTTACAGGAAATGTTGACAGTTAAATCAGATGACGTAACAGGAAGAACCAGAATGTACAAAAACATTGTAGATGGTAATCACGCAATGGAAGCAGGTATGCCGGAATCCTTCAATGTATTAGTTAAAGAAATACGTTCCTTGGCGGTCAATATCGAAATGCGGCAAGAGTAAATAATGAGTCGCACGATTGATTTTGAATAATATTGGAAAAGGTTTGAAGAGGGCAAGGTCTTGAAAGATTTAATGAATTTTCTAAAACGTCAGGGTCGTACCGACGACTTTGATGCAATCCACATTGGACTGGCTTCTCCGGACATGATACGTTCATGGTCGTATGGCGAAGTCAAAAAACCGGAGACTATCAATTACAGGACATTCAAGCCGGAACGTGACGGGCTTTTCTGCGCCAAAATTTTTGGGCCGATTAGTGATTACGAATGTCTCTGCGGTAAATATAAGCGTTTGAAACATCGAGGCGTAATCTGCGAAAAATGCGGGGTTGAGGTCACTTTATCCAAAGTTCGCCGGGATAGAATGGGTCATATAGATCTGGCCAGTCCAGTCGCTCACATCTGGTTTTTAAAATCGCTGCCGTCCAGGATTGCATTGTTGTTGGATATGACTTTGCGCTCAATTGAGCGGGTATTGTATTTCGAAACATTTGTGGTAACTGACGCCGGTATGTCGCCTTTGGAAAAAGGCCAATTATTAACGGATGAAGAATACCTGAATGCTTTAGAAGAGCATGGTGACGATTTTGTTGCAAAAATGGGGGCGGAAGCGATCTATGATTTGTTGAAATCAATCGATTTGAAAGAAGAAATCAATAGGTTGCGTGAAGAAATCAATTCGACAAGTTCTGATACAAAAATCAAAAAGTTTTCCAAGCGTCTGAAGGTTATTGATTCTTTGCTGGCATCTAATAATCGTCCTGAATGGATGATTATGACTGTATTGCCAGTATTGCCTCCGGAATTAAGACCTTTGGTGCCTTTGGATGGCGGTAGATTTGCAACTTCTGATTTGAACGACTTATATCGTCGGGTTATCAATAGAAACAATCGTTTAACTAGATTATTGGATTTAAATGCGCCGGATATTATCGTTCGTAATGAAAAGAGGATGCTACAGGAAGCGGTTGACGCGTTATTGGATAATGGTCGACGTGGCAGGGCTATAACCGGTAGTAATAGAAGGCCTTTGAAATCATTGGCAGACATGATCAAAGGTAAGCAAGGCCGTTTTAGACAAAATTTGCTGGGCAAGCGCGTTGATTATTCGGGCCGTTCAGTGATTGTGGTCGGTCCTACTCTGAGGCTGCATCAATGCGGTTTACCTAAAAAAATGGCTTTGGAGCTATTCAAGCCGTTTATTTTTAGCAAACTGCAATTACGTGGTTTAGCGACAACTATCAAAGCAGCTAAGAAAATGGTAGAGCGTGAAGGCGCTGAAGTTTGGGATATTCTTGAAGAAGTTATCCGCGAGCATCCCGTCTTGTTAAACCGTGCTCCCACTTTGCACAGATTGGGTATTCAGGCATTTGAACCTACTTTGATTGAAGGTAAGGCTATTCAATTACATCCTTTGGTTTGTAGCGCTTTCAACGCCGATTTTGACGGCGACCAGATGGCTGTGCATATCCCGCTATCTATTGAGGCTCAATTAGAAGCTCGTACTTTGATGATGGCGACAAACAATATATTGTCGCCAGCAAACGGTGAGCCGGTTATTAACCCGTCTCAGGACGTGGTGTTGGGTTTATATTATATTAGCCGTGAAAAAATTAATGCAGTTGGCGAAGGTAGTATTTTTATCGACTCTTCTGAAATTTTAAAAGCTTTGGATAGTAAAGCTGTAGAGCTGCAAACCAAGATTGAAGTCAGGATTACAGAAAAGCTGAAAAATGCTGAAGGCAAATTTGACACTATCGTCAGCAGAAAGAAAACGACCGTAGGCCGCGCACTGATTTGGGATATTGTTCCGGATGGTATGCCATATGACTTGGTGAATGTTGACATGACAAAGAAGAACATTTCCAGATTGATCAATTATAGCTATCGCTATCTTGGTATTAAGGAAACTGTGATTTTGGCTGATCAAATCATGTATATGGGCTTCAGATACGCAACCAGAGCAGGTGTTTCGTTTGGTATTGAAGATATGGAGATCCCTGCCAAGAAAGCCGATATTATTCGTGCCGCCGATGCCGAAGTGAGTGAAATTCAAAATCAATATGCTTCCGGTTTGGTTACAGACGGCGAGCGTTACAATAAAGTTGTTGATATTTGGTCCAGAGCCAATGATCAGGTCGCAAAAGTCATGATGGAAGGTCTGGGTGAAGACGAAGTCATCAATTCCAAAGGCGAAAAAGTTAAGCAGAAGTCTTTTAACTCTATATTTATGATGGCTGAATCCGGCGCTAGGGGTTCTGCAGCTCAGATTAGGCAGTTGGCAGGTATGCGTGGATTGATGGCTAAGCCTGATGGATCTATTATCGAAACGCCGATTACTGCAAACTTCAGAGAAGGTTTGGATGTATTGCAATATTTTATTTCCACTCACGGCGCTAGAAAAGGCTTGGCTGATACGGCTTTAAAAACCGCAAACTCCGGTTATTTGACCCGTAGGCTGGTTGACGTTGCTCAAGATTTGGTGATTGCAGAAGTAGATTGCGGCACACAAAATGGTTTGACCATGACGCCGATTATCGAAGGCGGAGATGTGGTTGAGCCTTTAGTGGAAAGGGTGTTAGGGCGTGTAGCGGCAGTGGATGTCACCGACCCGCTTGGCAATAATTTGTTGATACCTGCCGGCACCATGATAGATGAGAATCTGATTGCAGTATTGGAAGAGAACGGCATTGATAAAATGCTGGTTCGTTCAGTTATTACTTGTGAATCAAGACAAGGTGTTTGCAGTAAATGCTACGGACGGGATTTGGGCCGCGGCCATTTAGTTAATATAGGGGAAGCGGTTGGCGTGGTGGCGGCCCAGTCTATTGGTGAGCCTGGAACACAGTTAACCATGCGTACATTCCACATCGGTGGTGCGGCATCAAGATCTGCGGCTATCAGTAATGTACAAGTGAAATCAGCCGGTACTGTAAAACTGAATAATTTAAAAACGGTTAAAAATCGCGAGAATAATTTGGTGGCTGTTTCACGCTCTGGTGAAGTTGGGGTCATGGATGATTATGGCCGTGAAAGAGAACGTTACAAAATACCTTATGGTGCGGTTTTATCCATTGAAGATGGCGGGGCAATCAGTGCCGGAGATATCATAGTCAATTGGGATCCGCACACCCATCCGGTTATTACCGAAGTGGAAGGTTTTATCCAATTGATTGATTTTATGGACGGTATTACCGTACAAGAACAATCTGATGAAGTAACCGGTTTGACTTCTCGTGTAGTAACCGATCCTAAACAAAGGAGCGCCGCCGGTAAAGAGCTCAGGCCTATGGTAAGGCTGATTACTCAGCAAGGTGAACAGATTAATTTGCCTGGGACAGACATCCCGGCACAATATTATCTGCCTGCAGGGGCCATTGTAGGCGTTAAAGACGGCGGTGAAGTAAAGGTTGGTGACGTACTAGCCAGAATACCTCAAGAGTCTAGTAAAACCCGTGATATTACCGGTGGTTTGCCTCGAGTTGCCGATTTGTTTGAGGCCCGCAAAACCAAAGACCCTGCAATTTTGGCCGAAGCTACCGGAATGGTTGCTTTTGGTAAGGAAACTAAAGGTAAACAAAGGGTAATCATTACGGATTCGGAAGGCGAACAATATGAAACCTTAATCCCAAAATGGAGACACATTACTGTGTTTGAAGGGGAGTTTGTAGAGAAAGGTGAAACGATAGCGGAAGGTGAATTAACTCCGCATGATATTTTACGTTTGCGCGGTATAGAAGAATTGGCCGACTATTTGGTTAAAGAGATCCAGGATGTCTACAGATTGCAAGGCGTTAAAATTAACGACAAGCACATTGAAGTCATTATTCGTCAAATGTTGAAAAAGGTCGAAATTACTGCTTCAGGAGATACCGAGTTTGTTAAAGGTGAGCAGGTTGAGAGAATTACGTTAAATATTGTTAATGATAAGATAGAAAGAGACGGCAAAATACCGGCCAGCTATGAATCATTGTTACTTGGTATCACCAAGGCATCTTTGGCCACAGAGTCCTTTATTTCAGCGGCATCATTCCAAGAAACGACTCGTGTATTAACGGATGCGGCCGTAAGAGGAATTAGCGATAGCTTGAACGGACTAAAAGAAAATGTGATTGTAGGCCGTTTAATTCCGGCTGGAACAGGGCTTGCATATCATGAGCAACGACGGAAGAATGCCTCTTCTGATACTTTGTTAAATTCAGAAGTTCATAGTCATCCGGTAGAAACAGTAGATGTTGAAGAAGCTTTAAAACAAGCATTGAACATTGAATAGAAAATAAAATCTTGACCGGAGTGTGAGGTAGATGTATTATGCTCTGCTCACATAAGTTAAGAGTTTTGTTCAGGCAGCAGAAACTGGCAGGTATGAATATCTGCTAGTTATGTTTGTTACAAATTGCAAATCTGGAGTAGTTAATAATGGCCACGATCAACCAGTTGGTCCGTAAGCCTCGTGCTAAAAAAATAGAAAAAACCAATGTTCCGGCATTGGAAGCCTGTCCTCAAAGAAGAGGGGTTTGTACGCGTGTTTATACTACCACGCCGAAAAAACCGAACTCTGCTCTGCGTAAGGTTGCAAGGGTAAGGTTGACCAATGGCGCTGAAGTGAGTAGTTACATTGGCGGCGAAGGACACAATTTACAGGAGCACTCTGTTGTTCTGATTAGAGGTGGTCGTGTAAAAGATTTGCCTGGTGTACGCTATCACGTTGTTCGTGGAAGTCTTGATACTTCCGGAGTAAAAGATAGAAAGTGCGGACGATCCAAGTATGGTGCAAAAAGGCCTAAGAAATAAGGGTTGGTAACAAATGTCAAGAAGAAGAGTTGCAGCTAAAAGAATAGTAAACCCTGATCCCCGTTTTGGTAGCGATATGCTTTCAAAATTTATGAATATGATCATGGTTGACGGCAAAAAATCAGTGGCTGAAAAAATAGTTTATGGCGCGCTGGATGTGATTGAAAAGAAAGGCCACAAAGAGTCTTTAGAGCTGGTTGCAAAAGCATTGGAGAATGTGCAGCCGCGGGTTGAGGTTAAATCCAGAAGGGTTGGTGGCGCTACTTATCAGGTTCCGGTTGAGGTTCGCCCTGCAAGAAGGTTGGCGCTTTCTATGCGGTGGTTGATAGATGCTGCGCGTAAGCGTAATGAGAGAACCATGTCGTCAAAGCTGGCCGGTGAGCTGTTGGATGCTTCAGAGGGTCGTGGCGCTGCAGCTAAAAAGCGTGAAGATACACATAAAATGGCAGAAGCGAATAAAGCGTTTGCACATTATCGCTGGTAAGTTTTAAAAGGCTGTTGTTGTGGCAAGAAAAACGCCTATAGAGCGCTATCGTAATATAGGCATTATGGCCCACATTGATGCTGGAAAGACCACAACAACTGAGCGGATTTTGTTTTATACGGGTGTCTCACATAAACTAGGCGAAGTTCATGATGGTACAGCCACGATGGACTGGATGGAACAAGAGCAGGAAAGAGGCATCACTATAACTTCAGCTGCGACGACATGTTTTTGGTCGGGTATGGGCAAGCAGTTTGCAGAACATCGAATCAATATTATAGATACGCCCGGACATGTTGATTTTACAATTGAAGTAGAGCGTTCTCTGCGAGTTTTGGATGGGGCGTGCGCTGTATTCTGTGCTGTAGGCGGTGTTGAGCCGCAATCAGAAACAGTTTGGCGGCAAGCGAATAAATATCACGTTCCCAGGTTGGCGTTCATTAATAAAATGGACAGAACCGGGGCTGACTATTTTAGAGTAATTGAGCAGATTAAAGATCGTTTAGGTGCATTGGTAGTGCCGATTCAGATGCCAATTGGTGCTGAAGATACATTTCAAGGTGTGATAGATCTGCTGAAAATGAAAGCAATTTACTGGGATGAGGCCAGTATGGGCTTGAGTTTTCAAGAGCGGGATATACCGGAAGAGCTTAGTGAAGCTGCTCAAAAATGGCGCGAAAATCTTGTAGAGATGGCGGCCGAGGCTTCGGAAGCCCTCACAGAAAAGTATTTGGAAGAAGGAAGCTTAACAAACGAAGAAATTAAGGTCGGGATACGCTCACAAGTATTATTGAATAAACTTGTTCCGGCTTTTTGTGGCTCAGCCTTTAAGAATAAAGGCGTACAAAGCCTGCTTGATGGAATAATTGAATTTTTACCATCCCCGGCTGATAAGGAAGCTGTCAAGGGGGTTGTTGATGCGAAGTCTCAAAATGCAGAACGCCATGCAAGTGATGAAGAGCCTTTTGCGGCATTGGCATTCAAAATTGCAACTGATCCATTCGTTGGGATACTGACATTCATTAGAGTGTATTCCGGAGTGTTGAAATCGGGCGAAGCAATTTTAAATGCAGCCAAGAATAAAAAAGAACGGATTGGGCGTATCGTTCAAATGCACGCTAACAGTAGAGAAGAGCTCGCGGAAGTTCATGCCGGAGATATTGCTGCTGTGATAGGATTGAAAGAAGTCACAACAGGCGATACTTTTTGTAGCATTCAAGCTCCGATATTGTTAGAGAAAATGGAATTTCCGGAGCCGGTGATTTCCATTGCGGTCGAGCCAAAAACCAAGGCCGACCAAGATAAGATGGGGGACGCTTTGTCTAGGCTGGCGCAGGAAGATCCATCTTTCCGTGTAAGTAGTGATCCGGAGTCGGGCCAAACTATTATTTCCGGTATGGGTGAATTGCACCTGGAAATTATAGTTGATCGAATGAAACGTGAGTTTAATGTGGCGGCAAATGTGGGTACGCCACAAGTAGCTTATCGAGAAACGATAAGAAAAACGGTTGAATGTGAAGGGAAGTTCATTAGACAGACAGGTGGTCGCGGTCAGTATGGTCATGTTTGGCTTAGGTTGGAGCCGGCGCCTTTGGGGTCCGGATACAAGTTTGAGAATGAGCTGGTGGGTGGTGTAGTTCCAAAAGAATATATACCTGCTATTGATAAAGGCATACAAGAACAGATGGAAAATGGCATAATAGCTGGTTTTCCGGTTGTAGATGTAAAGGTCAGTTTATTTGATGGGTCATATCACGATGTTGATTCTAATGAAATGGCTTTTAAAATTGCAGCATCGATGTGTTTCAGGGACGGAGCGGAAATGGCAAAGCCTATTTTACTTGAACCAATCATGAAAGTTGAGGTTGTTACTCCTCAGGAATACATGGGCGAAGTGGTTGGCGATATTACCAGACGACGTGGTGTAATTCATGGCATGAGTGATGTGCCGGCAGGTAAAACTATAGAGTCTGAAGTGCCACTGGCGGAAATGTTTGGGTATGCGACAGACCTGAGGTCTTCAACGCAAGGAAGGGCGACATACAGCATGCAGTTTGAAAAATATAACGAAGCACCGGCGAATATTGCAGAAGCAATTATTAGAAAAGTATCATGATTCTTTTATAAAAATTAGGTATTGACACATGGCTAAAGAAAAATTTGAAAGAAAGAAACCGCACGTAAACGTAGGCACAATAGGTCACGTTGACCACGGTAAAACCACATTGACAGCAGCATTGACGAAAGTGATGGCGGAATTGCAAGGTGGAGAAGTCAAAGCCTTCGATCAAATCGACAATGCGCCTGAAGAAAGAGCGCGAGGCATTACCATCTCGACCTCGCATGTAGAATATGAATCAGCGAACCGCCACTATGCGCACGTTGACTGCCCAGGCCATGCCGACTACGTCAAAAACATGATTACCGGAGCGGCGCAGATGGACGGGGCAATACTGGTGTGTTCAGCAGCCGATGGTCCTATGCCGCAAACCCGTGAGCATATCTTGTTATCAAGACAGGTAGGCGTACCGTACATAGTTGTGTTTTTGAACAAAGCCGACATGGTGGATGACGCAGAATTGATTGAACTGGTTGAAATGGAAATCAGAGAGTTGTTAAACCAATATGAATTTCCAGGCGACGATACCCCAATTATCATTGGTTCAGCATTAAAAGCTCTGGAAGGCGACACAAGCGAAATAGGCGTGCCGTCCGTAGTGAGATTGGTGGAAGCGCTGGACAGTTACATTCCGCAGCCTGAGCGTGCAATCGACGGTAAATTCCTGATGCCGATTGAAGACGTATTCTCGATTTCGGGTCGTGGCACAGTGGTAACCGGACGGGTAGAACGCGGTATCATCAAAGTTGGTGAAGAGGTGGAAATTGTGGGTATTAAAGATACCGTGAAAACCACTTGCACCGGTGTAGAAATGTTCCGTAAGTTGCTGGATCAAGGACAGGCGGGAGATAACGTTGGGGTATTGTTGCGCGGCACAAAACGTGACGATGTTGAGCGTGGTCAGGTATTGGCGCATGTGAACAGCATTAAACCGCACGCACATTTCAATGCTGAAATTTACGTGTTATCCAAAGAAGAGGGCGGCAGACATACACCGTTCTTCAATGGTTACCGTCCGCAGTTTTATTTTCGGACCACAGATGTGACTGGTGCAGTGTCTTTGCCGGAAGGTGTGGAAATGGTGATGCCCGGGGATAATATTTCCGTGACAGTCAAACTGATTTCACCGATTGCGATGGAAGATGGTTTGCGCTTTGCGATTCGTGAAGGCGGTCGTACAGTGGGCGCCGGCGTCGTAGCCTCAATTATTGAGTAAACAAAATGGCAAACCAAACAATAAGAATTCAGTTAAAAGCATTTGACCACAAACTGATTGATCAGTCAGCTGGTGAAATCGTTGAAACAGCAAAAAGAACCGGCGCTCAGGTAAAAGGTCCTATCCCTTTGCCAACTAGAAAAGAGCGTTTTACGATATTGATTTCACCGCATGCCAACAAAAATGCGCGGGATCAATATGAATTAAGAACATATAAAAGGTTGCTCGATATTGTTGAGCCAACCGATAAAACTGTTGACGCACTGATGAAGTTGGATCTGGCGGCAGGGGTAGATGTTCAAATTAAGCTTAAATAAAAGCGAGTAATATTTTAGAGGAATTGGCAGATGTCAATAGGTCTTATAGGTCGTAAATGTGGTATGACCCGTATTTTTAGTGAAGACGGCGCTTCTGTTGCTGTTACTGTTTTGCACGTAGACTCAAATAGAGTGATACAGGTTAAAAGTCTTGAAAAAGATGGATATCGCGCAATACAGGTTGCAGCTGGAAATATCAAATCTTCAAAAGTTAATAAAGCAATGGCTGGTCACTATGCCAGTGCGAACGTAACTGCTGGTCGCGGCCTGTGGGAGTTCAGATTAAACGAGGTAGAAGGCCAAGACCTGTCTGCCGGTACCGAATTAAATGTGAATGTTTTTGAAGCGGGACAAGTTGTAGATGTAGCAGGCGCCAGTATCGGTAAGGGCTTTGCAGGTACGGTAAAAAGATACAATTTTAGAACGCAAGATGCTACGCACGGTAACTCTAGATCGCACAGGGTACCGGGTTCAAATGGTATGAATCAGACACCGGGCCGAGTTTTTAAAGGTAAAAAAATGTGCGGTCATATGGGTGCGGCTAATACAACAGTTCAAAATCTGACAATTCATTCTATTGATGCTGAAAGAAATCTGATTTTGGTTAAAGGTGCTGTACCGGGTGCAAAAGGTGGCGATGTGGTTATCACGCCTGCCGTCAAATTGAAGAATAAAGGTTAAGATATGAGTTTGCAAGTACCCGCAATCGGTAATCAAGATTCTGCACAATCAATAGCTGTTTCTGAGTTAGTGTTTGGCCAGGATTTTAACGAAACTTTAGTCCATCAGCTGGTAACGAAATATCTTTCGACTGCCAGAGCTGGCACCAAAGCCCAAAAAAATCGTTCGGCTGTCAGTGGTGGCGGATTAAAACCATTTAGACAAAAAGGCACGGGTCGTGCGCGGGCTGGTTCAACACGTGGTCCAATATGGCGTCATGGTGGTGTTGCTTTTGCAGCTCAACCGAGATCATTTGATCAGAAGCTTAACAAAAAAATGTATAAAGTTGGTATCAGATCGATTTTTTCAGAATTGTTGAGACAAGACCGCCTGGCTGTTTTTGACGATATATTTCCAACTCAGCCAAAAACTAAAGAATTGCTGGCAAAGATTGGTGGCATAGTATCAGGACGTCTGTTGATTGTTGCCGACAATTTAAATGAAAATTTAATACTTTCTGCAAGAAATTTACCTTACGTAGCTGTTCTTACACCTAGTAGTGTTGATCCTGTTTCTTTGGTTTCAGCGGATAAGGTTATCGTAACTACGACAGCTTTGAAACAAATTGAGGAGCGTTTGGCATGAATTTGCAAGACATAAAATTGGCTAGCGTTATTTATGCGCCAATTATTTCAGAAAAAAGTACCAATGCTGCTGATTTAAATAATCAGTTTGTATTTAAAGTACAAAAAACAGCGACTAAAGGCCAGATCAAAAAAGCAGTTGAATTGATGTTCAATGTTGAAGTGGCTTCGGTTCGCGTCCTAAATGTAAAAGGCAAAATTAAACGTTTTGGACGTTCATTAGGAAAACGCTCAGACTGGAAAAAAGCATACGTAAAATTGCAGTCTGGACATAATATTGAATTAGCAACAGCTTGATTTAAAAAAATAGGAGCGGTAGAAGAGCATGGCTATTCTAAAATCTAAACCGACATCTCCAG
>CAVUMJ010000390.1:0-8258 GCA_963741375.1 uncultured Pseudomonadota bacterium | reverse complement strand
GCTTCAGCTATATCGTAATCAGATTTTTGTTGTTCAAGAATGGCGTTAGCTGTGTAATACATCTTATATTCTAAAACTGTGTTGCCAAGTTATGCTCTTTGCCATCAACACCAAAACCAGTTTGGTCTAAGTCATGAATGAAGTTTTTAAGACAAAATCAATGGGGTGTGTTCATTAGGTACTGCATCATAACAGGCGCATCAATATAGAAAGATACGCCTGTTATGCAAAATGTTCTATTTCCGATTCAAATTTTATAAAAGATTAAATTGGTTTTTCCGGTTAAAGTGAGCGGCGTATAGTTCTTGCCTTTGCTTAGTGGGGAACTAACCGGTCGTCACAACCAAGAATTATCGATTATTTATCATAGAACCATCAAGTCTGTCGTCATCCTCACGCAGACGGTAATAAAGTGCTTTGGTTGTCCAGTCTATTGCAGATCTCAAGTCTGATATTGCTTTTGATTTATTTCCGCCAAATTCGTTTGGTGTCGCCTCTAATTCTTTAAGAGCAGATTTCATTTCATTTAGAGCTTTTGTTAAATTAGGATTAGCCTCCATTTCTTGCTGCATTGTAAATTGCGGATCGGCATAGACTGGCGTTGAAATGGTGACTGTGATCAAGATAAAGCTCGAAAAAATTATTCTTAAGTTAACGTTCATGAGATTCTTCCTAAATTTGAAATGATGGGTGGATCAGAACTCAAATTACCGAAATTTCGGTCAGACATGGTTGTCTGAAAGCTCTAACTACCCTGAAAATCTTCTAGGAAGCTGTCCGAGAATAGGTACCGTAGCGAGGGAAAGCCATTTTGAGTCAGATTTTTTGCGCATTTGAGGCACAATAGTTGCGCTATTGAACGAAAATGCGCGGAAAATATGACCAAAAGGGCTTTTCCGCAGTAGGTTTTCTATTCTCGGACAGCCTCCTAGATCATGTGTTTAGTTTTATCTTGCTGATGATCAGTACAAGCAGTTTCGCTGGCTAATTGCTTAAACCCTCCTGTAGCTAATATCATAAATCGATTATTAAACTAATGTCCATCAATGTGGTAAAAAACGTTTCCATGAAATATCATGTCTGACACCAAAAATGATAATGTTCGGAGCAGGCAATTAGCTCATTGCTGTGTAATTGCTGTATAAAAATGGCGCTTATGCTAACATTCTTTTTTACTCTGAATGATTTTAATGTCGTATCGATCACTATTTAATTTATGATCCCCACTGAAAAAGATCCATCAACCGAACTAGAAGCGCTGGAAGCTAAACTGGATTTGCTTATTGCACAGTACAGCCAGATCCAGAATGAAAATAAATCATTGAAAGTCAAACAAGATACGCTGGTTAAGGAAAAAGCTAAGCTGTTGGAGAAGACCACATTAGCCAAAGCCCGAGTTGAAGCAATGATAGCCCGTTTGAAAGCAATGGAACATGACTCATGAGTAAGCCTAAGCATCCAGTTTCTCTTCATATTTTGGACAAGGAATATAAAATTGCTTGTGCAATGGATGAGCAGCAAGAGCTTATACATTCGGCTCAAGAGTTAGACAGGCAAATGCGGGAGATACGCGATACCGGGAAGGTAAGTGGCGCCGACAGAATTGCAGTTTTAGCGGCTCTTAACTTGTTACATGATGCTAGTGCGGACAAACTAAAAGTCGAGCCGGTTGCAGAAGGTATTGTGACCCGCTTAAACATTTTGCGGAGCAAAATAGAAAATGTTTTAGAAAATTCTTAAACTTGTTTAGAATACAAAACCTATCTCCTGCCGTGTTCGAGCAGTGCTGGGTGTTTCCTGAACCTATTTTTACCCCGGAAACTTTTTGCCTTTCATGGTGTGCATGCCTGTTTATTCAGGAAGCCTGATTGACTGGATTTGGTTTCCACTTGAACCTTCGGTTCAAGGACGAAAGCACGAGACGGCACAGGCGGGAGATCTTTTATTTGAATTTCTATCCAGTAAGGTTCCGGTTTAAAACAGGCATGCCTCATCGGCATTTAGCTTTTGATACCATCACAAGTTTTATGGATGCCGGTGGATATGTTATTTTAGAAAAAATAGCATAAATCTATCTTCTCTTGTCCATTTTTGCACATATCCATACACGTACTCAGAATGTATCTTCGTATATGATTGAACTAACCAAGCCAAGCCAAGGTAGTTAACCCAGCAAAATTACTCAAAAAGCTATAAGCCGGACAAAATTTTGCAGCTATATTTTTAGATTTACAGTTCTGTTAGAGTTTAATACCGGCGTATGGTTCAAATAAACAATTGTAGTTGGTTTTTTTCAGCAATCACTACTAATAAAATTGTTTTTTGTTCGAAAAGTTGTAGTTTTTAAACCCTGTCCAAACTTGTTTATGTAAAATTTATATGTCATCAGGGTTGCATATAACAGAAATTGTGCATGATTTTGAATTTAAAGGTCTTTTCTAATGGTAAAACTTTGAGTATTGGCATAAAAATAGCTTAAGATTAAAGCTGCGGGTGATTTAACGGCGGACAGAAGTTTTGTCATAAGGTCGTCACATTTGTTATACATACTTTAATTATTTATTATTTTTAATATAATTAGCGGCTTTTTTGTTACGCCCACCATCTTAACGGAGATCAAAATAATGAAACGTAATCCTTTAAACAAAGGAAATCGTATGTTTCTAAGAGCCTGTACGCTTTCAATGCTGTTTTTTGCTAACGGAGCTTTTGCTGCCGACAAGGCATTGCTTGATACACTGTTACAAAATGGCGCGATTAACCAGAAACAATATGATGCATTGATAAAAGTTGATACGACGGAAACCAGCACCAGTTTGCTGGATGTGCTTAAGCAAAACGGTGCGATCACTCAGGAACAATATAGTGGATTAGCCAAACAGGCCCCTGCTGCAATTCCGGATCAAACACCGGCCCAGGCTACAGTAGCCACTCCTGCAGTTATAGCAAGTGGTGACGGTGTAATTCGAGGAAAAGGCGGCGCTACTGAAGGTGGGGCGCCGGAGCCACCTCGAGTCGGCAAGGAAATTCTTCCGGGTGTGAGTGCAACTTTCGGCGGTTATATCGAGTCAGCATCCATGTACCGGTCAAAAAATGAATCACAGGATGTTAACTCGAACTTTAATGCCTCTATCCCTTTTGATAATAGTGTTAATGCGCATCAGACTGAATTTCGTGAATCTGCACGCCAGTCGCGGATTTCATTATTGCTTGGAGGCGATTACGATAAAAACACCAAGTTAAACAGTTATCTGGAAATGGATTTTCTGGCAGCCGGTTCTTCATCTAATGCTAATCAGGCTAGCAGTTATTCGCCTCGTTTACGTTTGGGTTATGCCACAGTAGACAAAACCGACTGGGGCTTCCACTTTTTGGGCGGACAGGCATGGAGTATGCTGACTACCAATAAAGTGGGTATCAACCCTAGAACTGAAAATGTTCCTTTAACCGTTGATGCTTCATACATACCCGGTTTCAACTGGACACGAAACTCTCAGATTCGTTTTGTACAAGACTTTGCTGATCAGAAGGTTTGGGCAGGTCTGTCGCTGGAAAGCCCGCAATACAATCCTGGCGGTATCACTGCTGCTGGCGCAACAGTTAATCCATTGACCGGCCAACAAACAACCAATACGGTTGCAGCCGTAAATGCCGGTGGCGGGTCATTGACCGGCACTAACTATTCAACGGATGTTGCGCCGGATATCATAGGTAAAGTTGCTTTTGATCCGGGCTGGGGTCACTACGAAATGTTTGGTATCACCCGTTTTTTTCATAGTGCTATCAATAATCTGACGAACACCAATGTATCAAATCATGTTGTGGAAAGTTTAGGCGGCGGTGCGGCAGCTATTTTGCCGGTTATCCCTAAAAAGTTGGATATTCAAATGAACTTTATGGGCGGTAGTGGTATTGGCCGTTATAGTTCTGCACAATTGGCAGATGCCGCATTCTCCACTTCCGGGGCAATGGTGCCATTGACTGAGTATACCGCTTTGCTGGGTATTATCGGCCATCCTACCCCTAATTGGGATGTCTACACTTATTTGGGTGGAGAATTCATAGATCGCTATAACCAAAATATTGCCACAAATGTCGGTAATGCCGGCGCCCAACTAACCGCACAGCAAAACCAATTTTTATATGGATATGGTAGTTCTAATTTAATGAATAGCGGATGTTCGACAATCGGCGCTACGCAAACCGCAGGAGGTCCGGCAAATGCTAGTTTATTTTGTCAAGCTCAAACTCAAGCTGTTTGGCAGATTACCCCGGGATTTTGGGCCAAGCTTTATGACGGCAATGCCGGCACCTTGAAAACCGGCCTGCAATACTCTTATACCCAACGTAATGCTTTTAGTGGACAAAATGGTGTTGCTCCCCATGCTGACGAAAGTATTTTTATGCTTTCAGTCCGCTATTACCCACTACAAAAATAATTTGAAAATTATAAATTGGTAGAGCCTTTTTAGTTTATTTGTTTAATCAGAACGGCCTTTCTCAAGAGGGAAGGCCGTTTTTTCTAAATAACTTAAAATTCCATTTGCGCTCGCATTTCGAATATATCCGGCTGTGTGCCGTTAAACGCTCTAGATCTTTCAACGCTTGGATTGGTTAAAGGCGTCAAACCGCTTTGGTTGGGGCCGGCATTATTGACGTTAGCAGTATTGATATTCAGGTAATGGATAAAATTTGCCATGAGTTTGACATTGGGATTTACATACCAGGTCATTCCAAATTTTCCTGAAGAGGCTTGTCCACCTTGAATAATACCGTCGTTCAGATTTAAATAGTCGTAGCCTGCGGCAATTTCCCATGCGCCTATGCCGCCGGAAGTTGTAAAATTTTGATTGGGTTTGATTTTGCCCCAGCTGCCGTTAGCCAGATAATTACGCGATTCGCCGGTCAAAAAGAAACTGGCAAATCCATAGGCTCCATTCAAACTTTGATTAGCATAACCAAATCCGGAAATATTCGTTTGAAAATATTCGCCTTGTGCAGAGAAAGGACCGTAAACTAATGCAGACTCGGCCCCAAAACGGGTAAACTTACTAACTTGGCGAGTAATTCGTCCGGAAGAGTTTACCCAATCCAGACTGCCTGTGTCCAAAATGATGCTGCGATCAACGTTGGTATCTAAAGCCGCGCCAAAACGTGGGCCGCCTCCGTTAGTCGCCAAAGAACCGTTGGTGTTGTAGTTATTATCAGGATAGCGTTGCGATCCCCATCCGCCTACATGTAGAAATCTGGTTTTATCCTGGTACCACAGTAGTGTAGTGGCGCGCCCGCTGAACCCCCATGCTGTATCGCTGGAGCCATTGTTACGGTTGGCATTGCCGTTGGCATTTGTCGAAGATGTGTCCGGAAAAGCTGTGCCACCGCCTGCGGCCTCAGTTTGCAGCGAAGTTTGTACAGTCCAACGCGGCTGCATATAGGTTATTCCCAAACCAATTTTATAGACATTATTGTTATCGATAAAGGCATTTGTCGCCATGTTTTGTTCAATAAAAGTGGAATATCTGCTACTGGTGGCTTCTTCCAAACTTAACGGCTCCTTGAATTGGCCTATAGTCACTCCCAAAGATTTAATGCCTTTCCAACTAAACCATGCATCGGTCATGCCTCCTACTACTCCGGCATAATTGCTGCCGCTACTGAGACCACTTCCTGCTGTAGAAACGGTTGTGGCGCGCATAAAGTCGTATTCAAATCTAAAGTCGAAGTCGTGGAAGAGTGTGCCTAAAACGCCAAGACGGGCTCTACGCAAATTCATTCCGTCCGCCAGCTTATTGGTGGTTTGGGTGGCAATTGATTGTCGAGCAACGCCGCTTTGGTTTTCATTTACTTGTGCATCCGCATCTAAATAACCAAGCAATTGCATGTTGAAATTACCATCCTGGGTTTCAAATTTCATTCCGTTTTCATCCATATGAAATTTCCCCAGACTGGGATCTTTGGCAGCAGTATCCAATGCATTTAGGGCATTAGATTTTTGAGCTAAATCCTCCTTGATTTTGGCAATTTCCGCCTTTTGTGACTCGACTTCAGATTTTTGAGCATTACTCTCTTCAACTTGTTGAAAAGTACCTAGTTTAGTTCTGCCTGGCCCTGGTTCGGCAAATATTTGTTGGGTTTTGCTATCTACATACAAGTCTAAAGCGGTCGCATCATAGCTTACGCCGCTAAAAAATGTTGCAATTGCTAAACCTAGCTTGGTTAATTTCATTTCTAATCTCCAAAATTTGGAAAAAAATCAGCTTGTATTTTGGATGGTTTACTGATTTCGACATAACCCCAAATTTGGGGCAAAGGTTTTCCTGTCAAAGACAATTTGAAATTGCTTTCTAATTTGTAATGAATTTAAGGACAGAAAATCTGTTAATTAAATTAACAAAACGAAAGTACTAAATTAAATGATATTTTTAGATTTTAATATCTGAAAAGCGCATTTATGATTTCATGGCATATGATTTATATGATTAAAATCAAGTTCTTATATTTTTTAGATGTGGGCTTGTATTAGTTGGGAAGGGGGTGAAAATCTGAAAAAGATATGAAGATGGATAAGATGGTTGTATTCTCACAAATAATTGCAAGTCAGAAGATTATATTTCCAGAATGAATACGTTAGTAAGAATGGGACGTTTTTATAACCCGGGCATCAAGACACAGGTACTATTTTAAAAATTAAAGATGTTGATTTGTTGCGGCGTGCTTAGTTTTTGAACGCTAATTTTAGCGATAAAATAATTTGAAAATGTTTTCAAATTCATCATTGGTTTTTTCTAAAATCACACTGATTTGTTCTGTTGATATGTTCAAGTTTGTATTGATCATTTCGTTAAAGGGATTGTCTATGCTGCTGAAAAAGTCAGAAAGTCTGATAATTGCGGCAATTTCAGTATAAGGACCGGTATGATTGGGGAAAACGTGTAAACGGATGGTTTCTACAAAAATTTCAGGAAGTTTCCAAGTTCTGCAAAGTTCGGAACCGGCCTGAAAGTGATCGAAACCAATAATTTGTTGCTCAATACGAACCGGATCAAATGAATCACGTTGATTATTTGATTGGAGCAGTAATTCAACTTGTCTTGCCAATTCAGGGATTCGAAGATAAAACAATAATTGACCAATGTTATGAATTAATCCGCATAGGAAGGCAGTTTCTGCGTGTTTCTTGCCAAGTAGGCTGTCGATTTCACGAGCAAGGAGCGCACATCGTAAGTTTCTGGCCCAAAAATCGTGCATGGAAAAATTTTGTCCGGGTAATTCAGAAAATTTCTCGATGATTAAGGTGCCCAAAACCAAGTTTTGCAATTCACGGGTTCCGATAAGCGTGAGAGCTCTGGAAATGGAGGTAATTTGAGAAGGAAAGCCGTAAAAAGCGCTATTGACAATTTTAAGCAGTTTGGCCGACAGAACTGCATCGTCCTCAATTAGAAATGCGGCATCTTGCGATCCTTTAGTTGGATCATCAACTATTTGCTTTAATGCAAAATAAATATTTGGGGGTGTTGCCAATTTCAGGTCACCCTTTAATAAATCCGCTACAGTAAAATCATCCGAAGAAATTATCATTTAGAAATTACAAAAATTTAAAATTCAACCTATACTAAACATTATTTCAACCATATAGTGAACATAAACCTAGATGGTATTGAAAAAAATACAAGTTTGTAACTGATTTATGGATGTCACCCTTGATTTTAAAGCCACTTGGATTTATGTTGCTATCTGTTGAAATTGCTTGGCTGGTATTATGATTGCCCAGGAATCTCTCAAAGAAAAAGTCATTATTGTTGCAGATCAACAGGAAGATTCTGTACAAAAAGTCGTTGAGATTCTCAAAGCAAAAAGCTTTTCCAATATTCATGTAGTTAACAACGGTGAGAGAATTTACGAAGTATTAAGACCTTATCACGATCAAGCCGATCAGATTGGGCTGATAGTCGTTAACGTAAGTTTGCCTCGCTGCAATTTACAGGAAATGTTTTTGAATTTGGCCTGTGCTACAGATGGCACTGCTATTCCTTTTATTGTTCTAAATCCGATTCAGACCGACATAGCTATTTCCAAATCGGCTCTTGATGTCAGCACTAGTGAAAATTGTCTGATCTATAATATCAATTTACCAGTCAATGCTCAGGAGTTTATGCTGGCGGTAGATTTTTTGCTTAAATTAAAATTTGAGCGAATTAAACGGTATAGGCAGGAAGAACAACTAATCAACGAGCTGGCTGCAAAGAGTATCATTGATA
>CAVUMJ010000389.1:0-15010 GCA_963741375.1 uncultured Pseudomonadota bacterium | reverse complement strand
AAAAAAATGTTTTTTTTTTTTTTTTTTTGTTTTGCCCTGCTGGCTCCCCCAACCTTTAATTTTTACATGTTCAAGTTTCCACAGGTGTCCCCCGGGCACCCATGATAATCATCCCCTGGAAACCTCCCCCTCCCCACGGCCAGCCATCCCACCACCCCTCCCACCAGGGCCTCCCAAATGGGTGAAGCCAGGGACAATCTGGTACTTGGCATGCCCAGCACAAAAATGAGCAATGGTGCAAGCGTGGCCTGAACTCAACCGCCGCGCGGCCGGCGTGTGTGTGGCACACGACCACACCACTAACTAAGAAGCCGCTGAACAACTAACAGCAAAGCAAGAGCAAGGCAGCAGCTGGGGAAGCGCCGCGCCGCTAGCACCGTCACCGGGCACATCAGACATGAACTCACAGCGGCTGTGGCCGCCTGGCAAAATCCCTTCAACAAATAACACGACGGCCAGTGGGGCCTGCCTGGCGCGTGGTGGTGCACTGTGAACAGGAGCAAGATGGGCAGAGGCAGCGGCAGCAGCAGTCACACCGACAGCAACCAGCACAAGGTCACAGCATCCCCATGAGAAATTGCATCGATGACAAACAAGCCCTCCTCCTTTACAACTGATTCAGCGCCTTCGCGAACTGGATGAGACAACGCCACCTGTCATTGGCGTTCAACGACTATCAATTAACCATTACGACATTGGTAAATCGCTAAAAAACACCGATATCAATGGGATTTCCAGCATGCCTCAAACCACCTATCAATCCAGCAATCCAACGTCGTGCCTGAAAGAGCAACCTTTAACGCCATTGAAACATGAAGCGGCTCCTTAGCCCGAAACCGACAACAAACCACTAACAACAACAGCAAACCAATCACGCCGCAACAGCCAGCATCATTTATCATGCACTTAAAAACAAAAAGTGGTAAGGACAACAACGACACCATTACCAACATCGTCAATCCGCTGAACGTCACCGCCGATTATGTCGATCAAATCGCCAAAGGCGTGATTCCACCTACCATCACTGCCGAATACAAAGGCCAATACAACGTCATCAAAGGCAACCTTAACGCCGCAGTGAAAATGATGAACGACCTGCTGGCGCAAACCGACGTCATTATTAAAGCCGCCGCTGACGGCGAACTGGATAAACGCGCCGACGCCGCTTTGTTCGTTGGCGGCTGGAACAAGCTAGTGACCGGCGTCAACGACACTATTACCAACATCGTCAATCCGCTGAACGTCACCGCCGATTATGTCGATCAAATTGCCAAGGGCGTGATTCCACCTACCATAACTGCTGAATACAAAGGCCAATACAACGTCATTAAAGGCAACCTTAATGCCGCAGTAAAAATGATGAACGACCTGCTGGCGCAAACCGATATCATTATTAATGCCGCCGCTAACGGCGAACTGGATAAACGCGCCGACGCCACTTTGTTTTCAGGAGGATGGAACCAGTTGGTTACCGGTGTCAATCAAACTCTGGACGGCATCATCCTGCCGGTCAACGAAGCGGTAGATGTGCTGACTTTGGTCGAACAAGGCGACTTAACCAAAACTGTTACCGGCAACTACAAAGGTCAACTCGGGGAATTTAAGGACACTGTCAATAACACCATCGCTAAACTCTCGGAAACCATTACCGAAGTTATCAGCGCTGCCGACCAGTTAGGCAATGCCTCCGAGCAGATCAGCGCAACCTCGCAATCCTTGTCGCAAGCCTCCAGTGAACAGGCCGCCAGCGTCGAGGAAACCAGCGCCAGTATTGAGCAAATGGCTGCCAGCATTAATCAGAATGCAGAAAACGCCAAAGTAACCGACGGCATGGCCGGTAAAGCCTCTAATGAAGCGAGCGAAGGCGGCGCGGCTGTCAAGCAAACGGTAGAAGCAATGAAAAGTATCGCCAGCAAAATCGGCATTATCGATGACATTGCATATCAAACCAATATGCTGGCGCTAAATGCCGCTATTGAAGCCGCTCGGGCAGGTGATCATGGCAAAGGTTTTGCGGTAGTGGCGGCTGAAGTCCGCAAACTGGCGGAACGTAGCCAAATCGCAGCGCAGGAAATCGGCACATTGGCGGAAACCAGCGTCAAGACTGCTGAAAGCGCCGGCAAGCTTTTGGACGAAATCGTACCGAGTATCGCCAAAACTTCGGATTTAGTGCAGGAAATCGCTGCCGCTTCCCAAGAACAATCTTCAGGGATCAATCAAATCAACACCGCAATGAATCAGATGAGCCAGATTACACAGCAAAATGCCTCAGCTAGCGAACAATTGGCGGCAACAGCTGAAGAAATGACCGGACAATCCGAACAATTGCAAAATTTGATGAGTTTTTTCAAAATTTCCCGAAGCAACCTGGATAACTACAAAGCACCAGTTAGCTTTAATAAAAAATCGGTGAAAAAATCGCCTTCTAATGTTAAACCTATATTTAGCGGACAATCGGAAGCCGGGTTTGATCTAAATCAGTTCGAGCGCTTTTAAAGGAGCCGATCATGAATCAGTTGATCACTACTCAAGGTAAAACTAAATCATTGGCCGTTGCGGACCAAACCGCCCCACCCGGACAGTACCTGACCTTTATGCTGGGTGGTGAAGTTTTTGCCATTGGCATACTCAATATCAAGGAAATTATTGATTTCGGCAATCTTACCGAAGTACCTATGATGCCTGTATTCGTAAGGGGAGTTATCAATTTACGCGGCAGTGTAGTGCCGGTAATTGATTTATCGGCGCGTTTTGGCCGTCAATCCACCAAGATTGCCAGACGCACCGGAATTGTTATTGTCGAAACCAATCATCAGTCTCATTCTGAAGAAGTAACAAGCCATCAGGATATCGGCATTATTGTTGACGCTGTTAATGAGGTTATTGAAATTGACAGTAAGGACATAGAACCTGCCCCGGCATTCGGCACTAAAATACGCCCGGATTTTATAAATGGCATGGCTAAACACCAGCAAGGCTTCATTATTTTGCTCAATGTCAATCAGGTGCTCTCGGTTGATGAAATGGCTGCCATAGGTGAAGTGGAACTGCAACATCACGATCTGAATTTAGCCAAACCTTAACTGCGATCTGCCGGTGGATACTAAAAAACATGTTTCAACTATTACGGAACTGACTAAAGCGGAGTTCTTATGGATTAAGGATTATCTGTATAAACACGCCGGTATCGTCTTGAATGATACCAAGCAGGCTATGGTGATGGGGCGTTTGGAAAAACGCCTTCGTCACTTTGGTTTGTCCAGTTATAGCGAATATTTTAATATGTTTTGTTCACCAGGATTTGAAAATGAGATCACTATCGCCATTGATTTACTGACCACCAACGAAACCTATTTTTTTCGGGAACCTAAGCATTTTGAATTTCTGAAAAATGAAATTCTGCCCAAATTGCCTTATGGTCATGCTATTCGAATTTGGAGTGCCGCCAGTTCCAGTGGCGAAGAGGCTTATACTTTGGCTATGCTATTAGCGGAATACGCTAATTCTACACAATGGCAAATCATCGGTTCTGATATTTCATCGCGCATACTGGAGAAAGCTCGGCGCGGCATGTATCCGGATACTGCCGCCGAAAAAATTCCGTCCAGGCTTTTAAAAAAATACTGTTTGAAAGGCATGGGTGAATATGAAGGCTTTTTACTGATTGATCCGGTTTTACGCCACAATATTAACTTTATTTACGCTAATTTGATTACCACATTGCCGCAGGATTTAGGCTTGTTTGACGTGATTTTTTTACGAAATGTGATGATCTATTTTGATCTTGAGACCAAGCGACGTTTATTGGAACGTATACTTAAATTTTTAAAACCGGGAGGATATTTTTTCATTAGTCACTCCGAGTCTTTAAATGGAATGAACACCGACTTGCAATGCGTCACGCCATCGATTTATGTCAAGTCAGTATAGCCTAAGCAAATTGAGGCAATATGAAAACACAAGAATTTCTGCTTGATGTATTTTTACAACCCGGAGAATTATATTTTGGAGATTACAATACCCGAATCAGAACTATTCTGGGTTCTTGCGTGGCGATTACCTTATGGCATCCTCAGTTACGCATAGGCGGTATGTGTCATTATTTACTGGCTAGCAAGCGCCAACAACCGGGAAGCGAACCCGATGGCCGTTATGCCGATGATGTCATGAAAATATTTATGACCGAATTAAACAGAACGGCAACCAGCCCGGCTCAATACGTTGTCAAAATGTTTGGCGGCGGCAACCAGTTTCCCGGAAAACACAAACCGGCGTCCACATCTGTTCCGGATAATAACATCCTGGCCGGCAGAAAATTGTTAAAAGATTACGGTTTTGAGATTAAAGCCGAACATTTAGGCGGTACAGGCCATCGTAACGTTATTTTCGATTTAAGTAACGGTCATGTCTGGATACGCCATGTAGCGATAGAGGTGCAAAATGAATAGCCAAAAAATTCGAGTTTTAATCGTTGACGATTCCGCTGTAGTTCGTCAGGTGTTGTCTGATATTCTTTCGAAAGATCATGAGATAGAGGTCATAGGCGCCGCGGCGGACCCCATTTTTGCCATGGCAAAAATGAATTCTGACTGGCCGGATGTGGTAGTGCTGGATGTGGAAATGCCGCGTATGGACGGCATCACTTTTCTCAAGAAACTCATGTCTGTGAGACCGACTCCTGTAGTGATTTGCTCGACTCTAACCGAAAAAGGCGCGGAGACCACCATGCAGGCATTATCTGCCGGCGCCGTTGGTGTGGTTACCAAACCCAAAACCGGTTTAAAGAGCTTTCTAGAGGATGATGTCGGCGATCTGGTTCATGCCGTTAAAGCTGCAGCCTTAACAGATATGCGTTCTGTCAAGGCAATGTCCATACTAAATTCAAAACCGCATAAGCACTTGGAACAATCGCCGGCAACTTCAGCCCCTCAGAGCATGACCACCACCACAGACCGCATCGTGGCGCTGGGTACATCCACAGGCGGCACGCAAGCATTGGAGGTCATATTAACCAGTTTATCGAGAGTTTGTCCGGGTATCGTGATAGTCCAGCATATGCCTGAAAAATTTACCGGCGCATTTTCCGCCCGTCTGAATACGATCTGTGAAATTGAAGTAAAAGAGGCCGAGACCGGCGACAGAGTCATCCCTGGCCGAGCCTTGATAGCTCCGGGCGGCAAGCATATGAGCATCAAGCGTAGCGGTGCGCAATATATTGCCGACGTACAGGATGGTCCGCTGGTCAACCGTCACCGCCCTTCTGTCGATGTGCTGTTCCGCTCCGTTGCCAAATGGGCAGGCAAGAATGCTCTAGGCATTATCATGACCGGCATGGGCGATGACGGCGCTCACGGCTTAAAGGAAATGCTCAACGCCGGAGCCAAAACCGCAGGACAAGATGAAAAAAGCTGTGTCGTTTACGGCATGCCTAAGGAAGCCATGAAACTAGGGGCCGTTCAGCAAGAGCTACCCTTATCTTCGATCAGCGAACTGATCGAACAGTACGGCAGAAAAGCCTGAGAATTGAAGGCTTGACGGGACACTACCTGCACTAAGTAAGACTTTGGTCATCAATAGTTTTCGGTTTGCTTGCCAATCAGCCTAACTGCAAACAGCCATGACCACAGCCAATGTTTTTTAAGATGATTAAGCGTATGTTAAGTCATCCTAATTAACATTCAATTCAAAATGTTGATGATGAGTTTTTCAATTTGTTATCTATCTCAATTTTAATGTTGAAATTTGCCAAGCATTTAACATTTTTGACGTATTAATTTGGGATAATAAGAAATATATTAAAGTCTGTTTACTTGTCAACTCATTTGCATCACCTGAAAGATTACATACAAAAAACCGGAACAACTTCAAAGTTTATTGATAAAGACCATAAAAGCTACATTACTTATACGTTAGTCCCATTGTCATGTGTAATTAATTGTGCCTATAATTTGGTTGGAGCTTAATTAAGGAGAATTAGATGAAACCCATATCGAACACAGCGTTTTATTGTTGTGGTGTGCGTATGCAAGATGCAGCAGATGAAAACTCCATCTGTCATGATATTTATGCTAAAGAATTTATGGATGGCCGGGGATTCAGCATACTGACCTCGTTTTTTGATGAAAAAAAACCGAATGCCGGCGCCATAGCCAGACATCGGATCATTGACGACTTTATCAGCCAGGAATTAATTAATCAACCGGACATACCGGTCATACTGGTTGGCGCCGGCTTTGACAGCCGGGCTTTCAGGCTTAATGGCGGCAATTGGATAGAACTGGATGAGCCGCAAGTTATTTCCCACAAAAACAAGCGTCTGCCGGTTGAAAAATCCAAAAACAAATTACAGCGTATCTCCATAGATTTTGACAAAGAATCTCTGGAAGATAAATTAAGGCCATTTGCCACAGACCAACAGGTTATTATTGTTTTTGAAGGTGTGTTTATTTATTTAAACGAGGATATTATTCAAGAAATGATATTAACTTTAAAACATTTATTTCCACGGCATAAACTGGCTTGCGAGTTAATGAGCCGTACTTTTCATAAAAAATATTTTAGAACGATAGGCTATAAATTTGGTGAATTAGGGGCAGGCTTGAAATATACTCCCAAAAAACCAAGTAAATTATTTATAGAGGCTGGTTATCAATTAGCTGAAAAGCATTCTATTATCAGCAAGGCCATCGAATTCGGCTCCTTGAAACAGTCCAAAATATTACTAAAAACTTTGTTAAATACTTTGGAAAATGGATTTTCAATTTATATATTTTCCTATAAAGCTTTGGATTAACCAAAAAGCCGTAGTTGACAGATTCTTGCTCCTGCTCTATCTGTCAACTGCGGTTTCCAGGTTTAATAGTTCGACTTGATTGATATAATAGTTTTTGTCAAAGTTCAGCCTCTTTTCAATTTTGCAGGCTATCGGGATGCAGAAAAGCATATGGAAAAACCTGCTGTTAAGTTTAAATTAAGCTATTGGGGGCAAACTTTATAAAGCCGGCAATCGACCGGCTAAGAGGGCGTAGGTAAATACTGATGGCATTAGACCAAATTTTATCCTCATCCAATTTCCTATCAATCACTGCAGGAAAACAATATGCAAAATCCATCCAAAACCATTTTCGCAACAGTAATATTGAGTGTTATATTTTTTGTTGCCGCCCCAACTCTCTGCTCTGCAAATCCTGCTCCTGGAAACTGGGGGCAAAATCATCCCCGCCGGGCTGAAGTTAACGGACGTTTAGCCAATCAAAACCGGCGAATTGAACAGGAGCGTCGTGAAGGTGAAATCAGCAGACAGCAAGCCCGCAATCTTCATCGGCAAGACCGTCAGGTTCGTCAGGAAGAGCGCATGATGGCGTCGCAGAATCACGGGCATATCACTAAAGGCGAACACAGAGTTTTGAACCAACAGGAAAATCAGCTTAGCCGGCAAATTGGCCGCTGAATTTGATTTTCGCTTGTTTTAGTTGATTACGGTAGCCTCCTACTATTTGCACTATCCCTGCCGATGAATATATACCTTAAAAATCATATAAAAACGGATAACCTGCGACTTTGGCAACTAAATCAACTATATTCGCGGCCTGCATTTTTTCTATGATGCGCGCTCGGTGCGCATCTATAGTTCGAGGGCTAATGTCCAACTCTTTGGCAACTTTTTTGCTTGAGTGATGGTTGATAATCAGTTTCAACACTTCTTTTTCCCGAACGGTTAAACGGTCAAATCGCGAACGAATATATTCATCTTCAATATGTTGACTTCTAACCCCGACGTCTTTTTTAATTACTTCATTGATGCGCTCTAACAGCAAGGTGTTATCAAAGGGCTTTTCGAGAAAATCAAAGGCGCCTGCTTTGAAAGCTTTGGCTGCTACCGAAATATCGGCATGGCCACTAATAAATATGATGGGTATATCAATTTGCCGTTTTAACAACTCTTCCTGTAGCTGAAGTCCGTCCATCATCGGCATTTTAACATCAAGAATCAGACAATTTGGCGGATGATGATCATAATTGCTTAAAAAGGCTTCGGCTGAGGCAAAGCATATAATTTTTAATCCGACTGACTCGATAAAAGATTTTATGGAGTCTCGAATAATCAATTCATCGTCAATCAAGTAGATAATAGCCGAGTTTGTTTCCGTCGACATTGGATTCTCCGTAGCTATCAAAATCAGTGTATATGTTTGGACAAAACTAAAGACGACAATCCATTTCAATTACACCAAAGAAGGTCTAGTAAGCAACTTGGCCAACTTCAACGTTTCGAAAGCTTTCCACTAGACCACGCAAGAAATTTTCTCGTATACCAAAACTAGTTATTAACTGTTCTCGGACAGCCTCCTAGTGATATGAATCGAATATACAACATATCTATATCCAAAGACATAGGTAAAACTACTAATTGCGGGCAAACTTTCATACTTAATCCTATTTAATAGGCAGTGTAAAATAAAATGAACTTCCTTTGCCTGGTTTGCTATTGAAACGCATAAATCCTCCATGCGCCTCTATAATAGACCGGCTAATGGAAAGCCCCATACCCATACCTTCATTTTTGGTGGTAAAAAATGGCATAAAGATTTTCAGTTGTTCCTCCAATGGAATGCCCGCCCCATTGTCCTTCACCCGAATAGATATTTCATTATCGGCGGTTGAGCTGACTTGGATGCTTAGCCGACGCTCCGAACCTTCAGACAAGCATTGCAACACATCTATGGCGTTACGGATTAGATTTATCAGGACCTGTTCAATTTGAATATGATCAATGTCGTTTAACCGTGGCAGATTAATTTCCTGATCAATGCTTAACTTGATGTTGTTTTGTCTAATATCGGCAGTACAGAGACTAACAGCCTCATTAATCAATGCATAAATGTCAACCGATGTACGGTGTTTTGGATTAATTCTGACAAATTCCCGCATATGATGAATAATTTCTCCAGCTCTGAACGCCTGTTTTTGCATTTTTTGCGAAATCTCGGAGAGGACTGTTAAATCAGGAGACTCAGAATTTGTGATAGCGACACATGCTTGAGCATAACTGCATATTGCAGCTAAAGGTTGATTAACTTCATGAGCGATTCCTGAGGCCATTTCACCCATTAAACCCAGTCTGGTAACATGAGCTAGTTCGTTGAGACGCTCCGAGTCCTGCCGTTGCAGATGACTTGAATCGGATATAGTGACCAAACAGATTTGCAAATTCTGATCGACTTTGGCTTCCATAACTGCGCAGTTACGGTTTTCACCAAACTGAAATACTACTTCACAATGCGGGTTTTCCTCACCGGAAAAAGCCGACTCCAAAAACCGGAACAAAACCGGCTGATCGTCCTGGCAAATATATTTGGCTAGCGGCAAACCGGACAAACCGGTTCCCGTCATACCGAACATTTTAGCCGCACAGTGAGTAATTTGCTTGATAGCACCATCACGCGTTATGACTAGACAGGCAAGTGGTACGAATTCGAAAACTGCATTTAATCGTTCCTGAGCCGCGGTAGCCGATTCAAGCGCATCTAGTAATTCCTGATTCTGCATTTCCAGTGTAAGCAGCTGTACGCGTAATTGATGCAGCAAACTTTCGTGATAGTCATCTGCCTTATTGATAATTTTTGGAAACGCTCGTTTCGCATATTGATGTAAATCATCCTTTTTATTACTGCCATATAGTTGGAACATGACGAATTACTCCTTGTTTCCGCTATTAAAAACTACTGAACAAATAAACAGTACTAGGAGGCTGTCCTAGAATAGGAGCCGCAGCCCATAAGGCGCAATAGGCGCAATAGGCGCTAGCCGTATTGCGCCGCATGTTGGCCTTCGATCATCCGGCGTATTACGCTTCGCTAATACGCCCTATGCCCTACGGTTCCAATTCTCGAACCGCCTCCTATCATCAATGCATTACATTGTCAAAAGTGTCACGCACCGGCAACTATGATAACCGGAGAGCTTGAAAGCTACACTGTTTTCAAGCTAAACTTATACCAGATTTTAAATCAATTTTCAATTTGCATAAATTTCAATATCATCAATAAATCAACCCGGCTTAACTGTAGTGAATAAACCAATAGTTCTAACTTGACATGTATGTGGCATTAGGTTAGTTTTATAAGGTTTACTTATGACTATTCACTACAAACGCCTGGAAATTTTATGAGAACTAGCGTCGGTTGCCGCACAGTTGAAGTTTCGAACCAGCATGATGGCATTAACTTATCCATGCTGGTGATGTACCCTGCATCCTCGCCTGAATCCCCTACGCAAGTTGGGCCATATCAGCTGGATGTCGCTTTGAACGCCCCGCCTGATCAAGGCTGCTATCCATTGGTATTGATTTCCCACAGTAGCGGCGGTTCTCATTTTGACTATCGGACGCTGGCAAAACATTTGGCCGGCAACGGCTTTATCGTTGGCTTGCCGGTACACCCGTTTAACAACAGTGAAGATAATTCCTTACGAAGCACAGCCCAAATTTTAGCGCTACGGCCCAAACAGCTTAGCAGTGCGATCGATTGGTTTTTTGAATCCCCTGACTTTGCCCATCTGTTAAAAGCCGATGCCGTTGCTGTAATTGGTCACTCTATGGGTGGTTACACGGCGCTGGCCTTGGCGGGAGGAAAGCCCACGTCATTCCCGACAGAAAGCCCTGACGGAGTAAGCCGACCGGTTGAAGTGAAGGCTGATCAGAGAATAAAAGCGCTGGTATTATTGGCCCCGGCCACAATTTGGTATAAGTCTGCCGGATCTTTAAATCAAGTCAATACGCCCATTCTGATGTTGGTTGGCGAAAAGGACAACATTACCCCTCAATCACTCTATAGCAAAATTGTCATAAACGGCCTCCCCGATCAGAGCGAATTACAGTTTCGGATTGTTGAAAATGCTGGGCACTTCTCTTTCCTGAGTCCATATCCTGAAAACTGGATTGATGGAGAATTCCCCTCTTCACAAGATCTTCCAGGTTTTGATAGGGCTAGCTTTCATCAGCAAATGAATGGCGAAATATTGACATTCCTGATTCAGAAAATAGCTAAATAAATAGCAAACCAATATCCGGTTTATGGATTGTTTTTAATAAAAAAGGCTGCACTGGAATTTTGGCCGTGAAAAGTTTTGACGGCATTAAACCCTATGTTTGCCTATTCAGCTATTCGGAAGGCTTAACTATGACTGCCGTTCGTAAACGGGTTTTGCCAAAACTGAACATCTTGTCTAAATCGGCTCTGGCTATGGGGATAAATTGACAATCCATCTGATTTTGTAAATCATCCTCAGGATCAGGGTCGTGCATATACAAACAATCGTCGTCATAACCGCTCATCACCACCCAATGCGGAGCCTTTTTGCGATCCATGGCATAGGTGCTGATCATCAGTAGCGGAATAGCGCCGTTTTGAAACGCCTCAATTAATTGTTCCTGAGTGAAATTACCGTAATTAACCGGAATATTCTGCTCTATGGCCTGACGTTTAAAACAATTATCTACCAGTTCAATGACTTGTTTTTTATCGGCATTGCGGACGCTGTCTATAAAAAGCGCACCGCTTTGATTAATCCAGACTTCCACCTGAAATTGCCGCCGTCTGGCTGCCAGCGCCAGCCCTATTGGATGACAGCCACCGTGTCCGGATGTCATAAAAATTGTGGTGGCTTCCCGCCATAAATTAATTTCTTCTTCCGGCGAAGGCAGATAATTTTGATTGAGAGCATGCATGGCCATCATCAGTGCAACCGGGCCGCAGGTAAATGGCGTAGATTGTTTTAGCCAGTGGACCTGACGATGCTGCGGCGTGTCATGGTAGGAGCGGATTCGCTTTTGAAAACGCAAGGCATCCTTGTGATCCTGATAATAATTCCGGTATAACCCGAATCTTTGAAATCCCAAAAACTCATATAAGGCAATAGCCGGAGTATTATCCACACTGACTTCCAACCGCAAAAACAGCCGTCCATCCTCTCTGGCGGCCTGTTCCCCTGCCTGCAGCAAAGCTTTGGCGCAGCCTTGACCGCGATGGACTGTCGAGACCGCCAACGAATAAATTCGCGCCAGCCTGGTGCCGCGATGATAGATAATTAAAATATAACCCGCTAATGTTGCTGAGGCTTCTGCGACTAGAAAAGCACAATTATCCGCCATCAGCCAGTGCCTGAATCGGCGCCGGCTAAGTTTGTCCGTGACAAAGCTGGCATTTTCCAGGCTAAGTAAATCTTCAAGATCAGTGGATTGCGCAGAACGGATGGACCAATTCATGTAAAGTGAATTCAACCTGAAAAGCCGTATGATTGTTCATACCGGCAAAATTGTCCAGATTAAATCAAAAATTTAGTGTTTGTCTGACAGGATGGCAAAGATTTCCCGCCACCACTAATCGATACGACGTTGCCGCGACATCCATCAGTTGGATGCTTCAATTCATTATTGCTGGTTTTAGGATGATTACCGTTTGGCTATGCGGCTAAAACAATTCCCAGACCGGCGGAATTCCCAACGGCAGTTCCACCAGCTTTCCAAGTTCCAGCCACTGATGATCCGGCGAATGAAAATCCGAACCGACTGAAGCATATAGCTGATACTTATCGGCCAGCTTGCGGCTAACCTGAATTTCCTCCGGGGTTCCGCGGCCATTAACCACTTCTATGCCTTTGCCGCCAAGTTCGGCAAACACGGAAAGCATGCTATCCAGCCATTTAACGCTGAGATTATAGCGTAATGGATGCGCCAGCACGGCAACGCCGCCGGAAAGGGTAATCCAGCTGACCACCTCATCCAGACTTGCCCAAATAGTAGGCACATAGGCCGACTTACCCTGCCCCAAATAGCGGTCAAAAGCTTCCTGCTGGGTATTGACATATTGATTTTCCAACAAAAAATCGGCGAAGTGGGTTCGGGTAATTTCAGCATTACCCGCCATTTTGGTGACAAATTCAAAAGCTCCGAAGATGTTTTTCTTTTCCAACTTTTCGGAAATTTGCTTGGCGCGCAAATAACGTATGGATTGTTGAGAAGCTACGCCTTGCATCAAATCCGCCTGACACGGATCTATGTTTAAGCCAATAATATGCAAACACTGGTTTCGATAACTGGTAGACAATTCTATACCGTTTACTAAACGCATGCCCAGCGCTTCAGCAGCACGGGCGGCTTCCTGCAAACCATCAGTGGTGTCATGGTCGGTCAAGGCCAGCACTGTGACCCCATGCTCATGTGCGCGTTGCACAACTTCAGTTGGAGACAAGGCGCCGTCCGATGCGGTGGAATGGCAATGCAAATCATATTTTTCCGTCATAATTGATAATCTCCATAAAGTTTAGAATACAAGCCTTGTTGCTGAATTAAAGCCTGATGATCGCCGTGTTCGCATATCTGGCCTTGCTCAAAGACGTAAACGTGGTCCGCCTGCTTGATGGCGCTTAGGCGATGGGCAATAATTAGCGTAGTTCTGCCTTGCAGAAAGTGATTTAAGGCTTGATGCAGTTTGAATTCAGTTTCGGTATCCAGCGCCGAAGTGGCTTCGTCCAAAATCACAACAGAAGGTTTACTGACTATCATTCTGGCAATAGCCAGCCGCTGTCTTTGACCGCCGGATAACCGCATCCCCTGCCTGCCAACCACGGTATCCAATCCACTTGGCAAATTGCTGACAGTGGTTTTTAATTGCGCCATTTCCAAAGCCTGCCACAGTTCCTGGTCGGCAATATTTTTACCCATGACCAGATTGGCGCGGATGGTAGCGTTTAACAAGGCAGGATGCTGTAACACAGTGACCACATGTTCTCGCACCACATCCAGTCCAATCCGATGCAGCGGCACACCGTCAAAATAAATCGTACCTTGTTTTGGGGTATACAATCCCACCAGAATTTGCACTAAAGTTGACTTGCCGCCACCGCTGGCGCCGACTAAAGCAATTTTCTGACCTGCGGGGATATTCAGATTAATGCCATTCAGCACCGGTTCTTCCCGATAGCTGAAATGCAGATTTTCCACGCGTACCGATACGGTTTCCGCTTTGAGGAAGGGATTATCCAAATGCGGGTAGACCGGTTCGCGCTGCAAAAGCATCAGCTCATTGATTCTGACCAAGGCAGCCTTTGCCGCATAATAGGCCTGCTGGATATTCAGTATCTCCTGCACCGGCGACATCATATACCAGAGATAACCGAAGACAGCCAGCATTTCACCAATGCTGAGGTTGGAATACAGCACCAGCAGCATGGCTGTAGCCCGAAAAATATCAAAACCAAAAAGAAAGGTTAAAAAACTTAAGCGGGTGGCGGCATCGCTTTTCCATGCATATACCATGGAATGGTTTTTAACATTCATGGCCTGTTCTATCAACAACTGGCAGTAATACTGTTCACGGTTACTGGCCCGAATCTGGTGAATGGCGTCCAACGTTTCGCTCAAGGCTTGCTGAAAGATGCTAAAAGCTTTATTCTCGTTAGCTTTAAGGAATTTAATCTTGCCGCCTACGGCTTTGGCCAAATAAATAACCAGCGGATTTAGACAAATAATGAACAAACCCAGTTGCCAATGCATATAAAGCAAAATCAGCGCCGTGCCGATAACTGTCAAACAGGCCACCAGCAACTTGCTGATAGTTGAACCTATAAAGGTATCCAGAGTATCCAGGTCTTTAACTAAATAAGCAGTGACAGTGCCGCTACCCAAAGTTTCATATTCGGACATGGAAATGAATTGCAAATGTTTGATCAGATTTTCGCGTATGCGAAAAATCACATCCTTGGCAATAAAAGAAAACTGTCTGGTTTGAATAATATTTAAAATCAGCGCGCCAAATCTTAACAATAGGCTGATGATCAAAATCCCGGTAATATAGACTATTGGGGTTCGCCACTCCGGCAGCAAAACCGGCTCCAGAGTTTTTAACACCCGGCCGGGATGATTTAAAAGAACTTCATCAACCAGCAATGGCATTAGCAAAGGCACAGGCACACTGATCAAAGTTGCCAGCAAGGCATTTAGCAATACATC
>CAVUMJ010000388.1:0-3021 GCA_963741375.1 uncultured Pseudomonadota bacterium | reverse complement strand
CCGTACATTGGGCTGTCTTCATTGATCTGATGCATGACCGTCCAAGTCAGCATAAAATTTGGCGTCTGGCTTCTAACTAATTTCAGATCATAAATTCGGCGCATTGATTTTCCTTCAAGGGTGATTTCATCTCGAAACAGGTAACAGCGCATCTTTGCTTCCAGAATGAGATTAGTACGCCGATTCGCGGCGCGAAACATCAATGTAGGCTGATTGTCGAAATTGGTGATTACCGCCACTTTACTAAACATAACCCGCGCTGTTGGCCGTGAAAAGCGGGCAAAGGATAATCCGGTCATGACGGCTATCCCGGTCAGACCGGCAATGGATTCAATAGTGACTATGCTATTGGCATAAATCGTTTTGGGGTACATCTCACCATAACCGATAGAAGCCAAGGTCTGAACACTAAAGAAAAACCGATCTAATAAATCATCCGGTTGAGCGTTGGCGATACAATCGCCACCCGCCAAATATGCAAGCGCAAAAATAAGATTGAGTGCTAAGTACCCCAAAGTAATCAGCGCCAAAAAGCCGCCCCAAGAAATGGTTAGCAACATATGGTAAGGATCTCGCCAAAATGAACGCCAGTTCCCTACTGAAGTTTCAAGCTTACCGTCTTGATTAATAATATGTCTTAAAGAAAAGTCCGTGTCGCTTGATTTATTGCCAATATGTTTGAATCGCTTGTTCATGATAAATTGTGGTCTTTACAGTTTAATCAGCAGTTTTTTCTAATCTTAACCACAATTCAAGGAGAATAAAAATGCACGCTCTCTATAATCCATTACCGCTTGGCGCATTAACGCTGTCGAATCGAATTTTGATGGCGCCATTAACGCGTTGCCGGGCTGATGCCGACCATGTGCCTACCGCGTTAATGGCGGAATATTATGCGCAAAGAGCAAGCGCCGGGCTAATTATTGCCGAAGCGACCATGGCTATGGCAGGGAACTCGGCTTTCTGGATGGAGCCCGGTATTTACTCCGAAGCTCAAATAGACGGTTGGAAAAACGTTACCAATTCCGTACATACTGCCGGCGGAAAAATTTTCTTGCAAATTTGGCATGGCGGACGAGCCTGTCATCCCTTACTCAACAACGGTGCGCAACCGGTGGCTCCCAGTCCACTAGCCATTCTCAATGATGAAGTCCATACCCCCGAAGGCAAAAAACCTTATGTAACACCCCGAGAACTAAAGGATGAAGAGTTGCCCGCCATTGTCGATGGATTCAAAAAAGCCGCTGAAAATGCCCAAGCAGCTGGTTTTGACGGTGTCGAAGTACACAGCGCCAATGGTTATCTGCTAGATAGTTTCTTACGCGATGGCGCCAACAAACGCTCAGGCCCATATGGCGGCAGCATTGAGAATCGGGCCAGATTAATGCTGGAAGTGTTAGAAAATGTCACTGACGTGTTTGGTAGTGAAAGCGTAGGCTTACGCATTTCTCCGCTTAACAGTTACAACAGCATGATCGATAGCGATCCAATTGGATTATCGACATGGTTGGCCGAGCGCTTGAACGATTTTAATTTGGCTTATCTACACGTTATGCGCGGCGATTTCTTCAATCAGCAAACCGGAGATGTCATGACACCCATTCGCGCCAAATATAAAGGTGTTTTAATTGGCAATATGGGCTACACGGCAAAAGAAGCTTGTTTAGCAGTACAGGAAGATAAACTGGATGCAATAGCATTCGGTACCGGTTTTTTAGCCAACCCTGATCTGCCTGACCGATTTAAAAAAGGCGCAGAGTTAAATCAGGCCAATCCGGCAACTTTTTATTCACCAGGCCCTGAAGGTTATACCGACTACCCAAGTATTTAAAAATCACGCGAATTTTTTTAAACTCCCTTATCCCGAAGTTGTTTTACTATGTCAGCACAAATCGTTTGATTATAAAGCATTAAATTATGGGTTAAGGCTTTTACCCGGATATTTTTTGCAATTTTCCAATCCGAACTGACTGATGGAATGATCATGGCGTCCAAGGGAGTTCTATAAGAATATAAATTCATTCCTGACAATTTAGTCTCATTTGCAGCTAATTTAGCCAGAAAGCGGCTGTTTGGCCGCATATCTCTGGCGCCTTTGCCGAAATAACAATACGCAGTCCATGTACCGGAATGTGGGGAGGATATTGAAAAGAAAGTCAGCGTTCTTTTATAGCCATCTAAATATTGCAAATAATAGCGGGCTACCAATCCCCCCATACTAAAACCAATAATCGCTATTGGCTGGTCTTTGCCCAATTTTTGATCAATGAAATGCTGCAGTTTTTTCGCTAAATCTATCAGGCCAAGCCGGCCATCAAACGGCTTTAAATTGGGCCCAAAACATTTATGACCGTTGGCTTCCAGTTTTCGCGCCATAGTCTTGAATATTTTTGCAGTATCAAAAATGCCATGAACTAAGATAATATTCATTTAGATTAGTTTAACCTGAAACCTCCATTTCAAAGCTATGAATAAACTTGAGCAGAGATACAAACCGGATAACGCTTAGTAATTGAGAATTAGAGCATCCCTATCTATCGTTTGCTTCCTTTTTTTCTTTCTTGGCTGCTTTCTTTTCCTTAGGATTGAGCAGGGGTTGTTTCTTGACTTCTTTATTGCTTTTTCTCTCTTTACTCATGGTACTCTCCAATTAATTTGATAGGCTAGCTGCAAAACACCCTTTGTTGCCAGTATCACCGCCAAATTTAGAGCATCAGCAAGTTACTTATACGCCTTTAAAATCAAATAGGTTAAATTACTTTTTGCATGCTGATCCGCAATATATGTATTGCGAAGTATTGTTATAGGATAATACAGGAATTACGAAGCATCACGCAGCCCGTCCCCCGGCTGTGCCCCACGCGCTACCGCCGCGTGTGTCCCATCCGGCTGCCGGTCTGCTCCGGACTGACTGTGCTCTTGACCTCGGGCAAGGCGAAATCCGATACTGGCGTTAGCGCGCTCAGGCGAGTAGTAGTGACGGACAGCGGAACGGCAGTTCCCGCCGTCGTAGCCCCACGA
>CAVUMJ010000387.1:0-5182 GCA_963741375.1 uncultured Pseudomonadota bacterium | reverse complement strand
AAGCAGTTTATCCATATTACCGGCTTGTTCCTGAGAGTCTGTTAAAACGTAACAACTGTGACCGTTACGATATATTTTTTCAATCAGTTTACAGGCAAAAATCTGCCTTTCAAGCTGCGAATGGGTTTCCAAAGCGTAAAAGCTTATTTCCACCATATTTTGTATTTAATTACCTGACAAATCAAGCATTAGCGCGATTAAGCAGATACTGGCTAAGCAGCGGAACAGGTCTGCCGGTTGAACCTTTATTAGCTCCAGTGCGCCAGGCAGTACCAGCAATATCCAGATGCGCCCAGCGAAAATCTTCAGCAAAACGAGACAGGAAACAGGCTGCAGTAATACTGCCGCCATCCGGTCCGCCAATATTAGCCAAATCTGCAAAATTGGATTTCAATAATTCCTGATACTCTTCCCAAATCGGCATGCGCCAAAGCGGATCGCAAGCAACTTCACCGGCTGACAACAGTTCTTCGCTAAGCTTATCGTCATTGCTAAATAAACCGCTAGGAATTCTTCCCAGCGCCACCACACATGCGCCGGTCAAGGTTGCCAAATCTATCACCACTTCGGGATCAAATTTTTTAGCGTATGTCAGGGTATCGCATAAAAGCAGCCGGCCTTCCGCATCGGTATTGAGCACTTCTATGGTTTTACCTGACATGCTGGTAACGATATCGCCAGGTTTGTTGGCATCTCCATCCGGCAGATTTTCCGAACTTGGAATCAAAGCAATAATATTCAATTTAAGATTAAGCGAAGCCGCAACCAGCATGGCACCTAAAACCCCAGCTCCGCCGCACATATCGAATTTCATTTCATCCATGCCTAGCCCGGGCTTCAATGATATGCCGCCGGCATCAAAAGTCAGGCCTTTTCCAAGCAAAGCCACAGGTTTTTGATCGGGTTCTCCACCTTGGTAAGACAAACTAATCAATTTTGCAGGTTGTCGGCTGCCACGGGATACCGAGAGAAAAGCCCCCATTCCTAATTGTGTGAGCTCTGCTTCTTCCAAAATGTCACAACTAAGTTTTTCATGCTTGCCGGCCAGTTTGATGGCTTCTTCCGCCAAATAAGATGGCGTGCAGATATTACCGGGCAAATCGGCCAACTGCTTGGAAAGTTGCACGCCTTGGGCAATGGCAATACCCTGCTGCAAACCTTTTTCTGCAGCCGCCAGCCGAGCAGTATCAGCAAAGATGCCCAGTTTCTGAAAAGGGGTTTTTTCTTCGATCTGCTTCGTAGCCGAATACTGATACAAACCATCATTAAATACTTCAACAATTTGCCGGGTTTGCCATTGATAATCAGCGTCTATTACGCCAATATCAAGCAATGCCGCTGTTCCTGTAGCCACTTTAGTTTCCTTGACAATCTTGGTGGCGGCAGCCAAAGCTTTACGGTATTGTTTTCGAGTAACTTTTCCCAACTCGCCAAAACCAACCAATATAATACGCTGAATAGACTCATAAGCGGTGTTGTTGATCAGCAAGGTTTCTGCATTCTTTCCCTTAATATCCCCTCTGGAAATCAACTTGCCTATCAAGCCACCACATAGCCCGTCCACTATCGTTGCCGACAGGCTTAGCTGTTGATTTTCATAAATACCGATCAGCAAACAATCGCTTTTCAGTTTGTCTAATGCTGAGCTTTCTATAGAATATTCCATAATGGCGTTGGCCTTTAAATAACGTGAAGTTTGAATTTATGCCGCATGCAAGGCATGATGGTGAATTATACATTAGAAAGTCAGGAGTGCGTTGTTGAGCATTGAACATAACATACCAAGTGCAGGCCACCCGTTTAGATTGATCAGAGTTTTAGACAAAATGATTTTTGTTGATTTATTAAAAACTGTCGGAGCCATTCTCCTGGTGCTGGTTATCATCATCCTTAGCCAAAAATTTATCAAAATGCTGGCGCAAGCAATTGAAGGAAATATTGCCAACGAAACAGTATTTTTGCTGTTGGGGCTTAAAACCATTATCGTCACCGCGTCTTTTTTACCCGCGGCCATTTTCATGGCTGTGCTGATAGTGCTGGGAAGGATGTATCAAGAACAGGAAGTGTCAGCCATCAGTTCCGCCGGAGGAGGATTTTTCAGCCTTTTTCGCGGAATTTTCCTGTTGCTAATTCCACTAACTATCTGCGCGGCGGCTTTATCAATGTATGCCGCGCCCTGGGCAGAAGCGGAAACTCAGGAGCTCATGCACGAGGATAAACAAAATGCCGATTTGCGCGGTATTTCTGCCGGGCGTTTTAGCGAATACAGTAATGACGAACTGATTTTCTACACTGAAAAAATTGACGATGACGGCCTGATGCACAAAATCTTTGTTCAAAACAAAGAGGACAATCAAATAGGCATTGTCAATGCCGATTTTGCCCGCTTAAAAATGCTGCCGGGAGGTTTATATCTGGTTTTGGAAAACGGAGAAAGAACCAAGGGCACATCCGGACAAAAAGACTTTATCATTGAAAATTTTCGAGAATATGGTGTTTTGATAGAAAACAATCCCACCACCCTAAACTTAAACAGCCAAGCCATCAAAACTGAAGTTTTATGGGCATCAAATGAATTACGTGATATTGCGGAAATTCAGAATCGTTTAAACACACCGTTGAGCGTAGCTTTGCTGGCTTTTTTGGCGACACCGCTTGCAAAAGTTTCGCCTCGCGGCGGCATTTTCGGGAGTTTGCTGGTTGCATTTGGTATTTATTTTACTTATGGCAACCTACAAAGATTGAATTATACCTGGGTTGTTTCCGGGGTCATTCCTTCCTGGCTGGGCTTTGTTTGGCTGAATGGTTTGTTGTTTTTAATCGGCATTCTAATTTTAATACAATCCTACCGATGGCGATGGCTGTGGTATTCAATCAGAGCGAGATTTTTTTAAATGAATGTTTTAACAATGTACATTGTTAAAGAGACAGTTAAAGGCTCTTTAATCGCCATGATAGTTTTAGTGACACTATTTGATTTATTCACTTTTACCGATGAGTTAAAAAACTTGGGGCATGGTCATTACGGTTTAAAACAAATTTTGCAGTTTTTGGCGCTGACTACCCCTACCTTGTTTTATGAGGTAATTCCTTCCTCCGCGCTGCTGGGTAGTTTGACTGTGATTGGCACGATGGCGAATAATCGTGAAATTGTGGCCATGCGGGCTGCCGGGCTTTCCACTGCCGGAATCATTCGAAGTATTATGCTGGCCGGTTTGGTTTTGGTTTGTGCGGCGGTTGCAGTTGGAGAGTTTGTGGCTCCGTTCTGCGAACGATCTGCACAATTATTGAAAAGTACGGCACAAAACGATAGTGTCGCCATACGCTCCAAATATGGCATGTGGCTGCGAGAAGGCAATAGTTTTATTAATGTTCGCAAAATTCAGGATGACGGCTCACTGACCGATGTGCGAATTTATCAGGTAAACGACCAGAACAGACTCAGTCGATTCAGCCATGCCGACCACGCATTATCATTGGGTAATCAACAATGGCGACTGGAAAATGTTAAAAACTCGATCTTCGAAAACGAAAAAGTTTCTGCTAATACTTTGGCGGAACAGCCATGGAACTCAGGTATAGACTCCGATTTATTAAATGTTGCAGTGGTTTCTGCGGACAATCAGTCTTTATACGATTTATATACTTATATTGATTTTTTAAAACAAAATAATCAGAAGTCGCAACGCTACGAAGTAGCGTTTTGGAGTAGACTTATTAATCCATTCGTCACGTTTGTGATGTTAATGGTTTCCACGCCCTTAGTGATTGGTATTGGCCGAGGCAGCAGTACCGGCACGCGTATTTTAGTTGGCATCGTAATAGGAGAAATGTTTGACGCATTCGACAAAATGACCGGACATATTGGTCTGATTTACAATTTAAATCCCATTTTGGTAGCAATACTTCCAAGCTTGATCGTATTTTGTGCCGCTGTTTTTGCATTAAAACGCGCAAATTAACCCAATTAATCAGGCTTTCAGGAAAATCGGTAAATCATAAAGGCAGAGGTTTATTCATTTTTGTGAATAAGGCAACCACTAATAACATTAAAAAAATTAAGAATTTTACATGCGTAAACCATTAAACCCTTTTATCTCTGTATGCATTATCATAGTTGTCAGCGTGGCGCTAATTTTCGGTCTGTTACGTTTTCAGGCGATACAGTATTTAGCTGCATTTTCATGCTGCGGATTTGCCAAACCCTTGCCCGCAATTAATTCAGCCATCAAAAACGCCCAAATCGACACTCCGACCTGTGACAGCCAACCGATAAAAATCCTAACCTATAACGTTCGTTATGGCTCAGATGTTCTTGAAAGATTACGTAAACCTTTTGGGCAATACGCCGCTGACAGTTATTTGCCATGGTCTGAACGTTATCCGGAAATAAAAAATCGTATCGCTGGTTACCAACCCGATCTGATTGGTTTGCAAGAGATGCATACCAACAATGACATTGCCCATATTGTGCCGCCGGAACAATACACACTATTGAGCTATCACCTAAAAAATTTTGAATACGGCGACTCCGCATTGCTGTTTAAAAGTACTCGTTTCGAAATGCTGGATTCCGGACAAATCTGGTTAAGCCCCGATACCGATTTGCCCTTAAGCCTGGGCTTCAAGCAATTCGCCATGATACGTTACGCTAATTGGGCAATGTTGCGTGAAAAAGCCACCGGATTTACTTTTGTGTTCGTTAACACGCATTTTGATAACAATCCGGAAAATAAGGAAAAAAGCGCTGACTTGTTTCATGATCGCTTTGTTAATCTGGCGACAACCCATCCTCTGATTGTAGTTGGTGATTTTAATAGTAAAGCCACCACGGAACGGTATCATCGGCTGTTAGGTTCCAGCGACTCGCAGCCTTTTTTAATTAACGCTTATGATCTGGATACTTCGCCTAAAACCGAACTAAACTCTAATCCCAATGAGCTGATTGATCATATTCTGACGGGAGGTCCTTGCAAAATTGCGGCCCACGACTGGCAAGTGGATAAAACACCACTCACCACCGGGCAGCCTTTATCTGATCATGACCCGGTTATGGCGGTTTTGCAGTTTAGCCATAATTAATAGGTCAATCAAAACCCGAACAAGGATACAAGTAATAAACCCCAAAACCCTCAGCCGGCATTTTTTAACAAAGATTGCATCTAATTTTTCACCGATAATT
>CAVUMJ010000386.1:0-4141 GCA_963741375.1 uncultured Pseudomonadota bacterium | reverse complement strand
TATCGCTGGGACGTCAAAGCCACGTAGAGCCCTGCGCTCCCCCTTCTCAGAACAGAGGACATGAACTGCGTTCACCGCCGGGAATGAAAATGAGGCACAGACCGTTCGATGTGCCGGAACCGCCTTCCCCCTACCCCTTCCTCCTCTCCCGACTTTGTCGGGACAAGAGGAAGGGGAGGCACGCGCCATTTTCAGAGCAAACCGACGCGAATCGTTCAGCGGCCGGCTTCCACCAGGTTCACGGAGTAGGGCGGCAAGATTGCGTCGTTGAAGTCCCTCGGCAGGATCTCGTGAAGGTCTCCCGGCTCGTCGCCGTAGCTTCCGTATTCGGCGATCGTCGTAGCCAAGACCGAAGGCGCGAACAAAGACCTGCGCCTCACAGCCCCGGCCACAGGCAGCTTGACGGTCGCAGAAGTCGAGTTGACCATTCATTTTTCATCGGCAGCGAAAAACTCTCATTTCGCCGGTCTAGCCCAATGCCAAAATGGGGAAGAACTCTGTTTAGATTTTTGACCCATAATTCCAGCAGCGCTATAGATCATTTCAAAATTCCTGTAGACCGTGTCATTGAACTAGGCATACGTGTTGAACTCTAAATTAGAGTAGAAAAGTTGATTGCTTTTTAGCAGCCAAACAGCTTACGGGTTGGATTGTTCAAAGAATTTTTGCAATTGCTCAAAATCAAAAGGCCAATTCAGCTGTTGCAAACTTTCAGTATGCAATAAAACAGGAATTTTTAAACCATATTCTTCTTGCCACTCCTGTTTATCCAAAATCTCCAGGCATTGATATTCCTTGGCAAATGAATCCAGAAGCTGTTTAGCTTCTTCACACAAATGACAAGCTTCAGTACCAAAGAGAATAATATTCGGCATTAGTGTTTGGTAATATTATCCAGGTATCCCATAAAAAATGCTGAAATAACCAAAGAGAGATGAATAACCACATACCAAAGTAATTTATCATTTGCAATTAACTCAGTATTCATAAAAACTTTCAGCAAATGAATTGAAGAAATGGCCACAATGGAAGATGTCACCTTGGTTTTAAGAGAACCGTAATCATGAGTGCCGAGCCAACCTAATTTTTCAGTGCCGGTTCCAATATCCATACGCGATACAAAATTTTCATAACCGCTAAACATCACTATGACTGTCAAACTTCCAACCAAAGTTAAATCAATGAAAGTAAGCAGTTTCAAAGTAATTTCAGAATCAGGCAAATCTAATATCTGCGGAATAAAATGATAGAGTTCTTGAAAAAACTTAATTGCCAGAGCCAACAAAATCACGCTCATTCCCAAATATATGGGCGCCATAATCCAGCGGCTGGCGTACATACTACGCTCAAGGAAATGCTCTATTCTTTGTTGCATGCTTATTTTCTCAATCAGAATTAATGATGTAAATGTGCGGCCAACCACCGCTCAGCAACCTCGAAGTTAATGCCCTTACGTTGCGCATAGTCACGCAATTGATCCTCTTCAATTTTCCCGATATTAAAATATTGCGAATCAGGATGAGAAAAATACCAACCACTTACCGCTGCGGCAGGTAACATCGCAAAACTCTCAGTTAATTCTATTGTGGTGTGCTGAGTGGCATTTAACAATTTAAACAGTTTACCCTTTTCAGTATGGTCAGGACAAGCCGGATAACCTGGAGCAGGACGGATACCCTGATAGCCTTCATTGATCAAAGCATGATTATCCAGATTCTCTTCTTCTGCGTATCCCCAATAGTTCCGACGCACTATTTGATGCAAATATTCCGCAAAAGCTTCAGCCAATCGATCAGCCAGGGCTTTAAGCATAATGGCGCTATAATCGTCATTATCCTTCTGAAACTCTTCCAGCTTGGTTTCAATCCCAATTCCGGTTGTTACCGCAAAAGCCCCTAAATAATCAGCAATTCCACTGCCTAATGGCGCAATGAAGTCGGCCAGACAATAGTTTGGCCGTCCGGCAACCTTGAGGTTTTGCTGACGTAAATGATGAAGCAATTCCAACTGTTCTTGACGGCTATCGTCAGTAAAAACGACAATATCGTCTTCGACGCTATTTACCGGGAAAAAACCAATTACAGCTTTGGCTATCAACCATTTTTCCCGAACTATACGACTAAGCATTGACCGGGCGTCATCAAACAATTTTCTGGCTTCGTTGCCAAGTAGAGTATCGACTAAAATTGCCGGATATTTACCGGATAGTTCCCAAGTATAAAAAAACGGGGTCCAATCAATATATTCAACCAATGTCTCCAATGGCAAATTATCTATAACCTTGACCCCGAGGAACTTAGGCTTTACCGGTTGATATTCAGCATGTCTGAATTTGTTTTGTCTTGCAACTTCCAGGCTTGGCTGCTGCGATTTTGCATGACGATCTTTATGCCGTTCACGAACTAATGCGTAGTCATGCCGGGTTTTTTCGATAAAATCATGACGCAAATCCTGACTTAACAATGCTCCGACCACACCAACCGCTCGCGATGCATCAGTCACATAAACAGTAGACGACTGGTAATTGGGTTCGATCTTAACTGCGGTATGCGCACGTGAAGTAGTAGCTCCACCTATCATCAAAGGAATAGTAAAACCCTGTCTTTGCATTTCCTTGGCGACATGCACCATTTCATCCAGCGACGGCGTAATCAAGCCACTAAGGCCAATAATATCGACATTCTGTTCTCTGGCAGTTCTCAATATTGTTTCTGCCGGCACCATAACGCCTAAATCAATTACTTCGTAGTTATTACATTGCAAAACCACTCCAACGATGTTTTTGCCTATATCATGAACATCGCCCTTGACTGTTGCCATCAGAATTTTACCTTCGGCTTGACGGACTCCATCTTTCTCAAGATCCATGAAAGGCATCAAATAGGCTACTGCTTTTTTCATCACTCTAGCCGATTTTACTACTTGAGGCAGAAACATTTTGCCTTCACCGAAAAGATCACCCACGATGTTCATGCCATCCATTAAAGGCCCTTCTATAACATGCAGCGGCTTTTCAGCTTCAAGCCGCGCCTGTTCGGTATCTTCTTCTATATAATCAGTTAGACCTTTGACCAGAGCATGTTCAAGACGTTTCTTAACCGGCCATTGCCGCCATTCGAGATTTTCAAGCTTAACTACTTGACCATCACCACGATATTTTTCAGCCATCTCCAGCAGTTTTTCCGTTCCATTCGAGTGCCTGTTTAAAATTACATCTTCAGCTGCATCCCTTAAATCCAATGGAATATCGGCATAAATCGCCAATTGCCCGGCATTAACAATGCCCATATCCATACCAGCCTGAATAGCATGATACAGAAACACCGCATGTATGGCTTCTCTGACCGGATTATTGCCGCGGAATGAAAAGGAAACATTTGATACTCCGCCGGAAACCAAAGCATGCGGCAAACTTTGTTTAATAACCCGAGTGGCTTCAATAAAGTCAACGCCATAGTTGTTATGCTCATCTATCCCTGTAGCGACTGCAAAAATATTCGGGTCAAAAATGATGTCTTCAGGCGGAAACCCTATTTGTTCGGTGAGTATTTTATAGCCGCGGCTGCAAATTTCGACTTTCCTTTGCATGGTATCGGCCTGCCCAAGCTCATCAAAAGCCATCACTATTACCGCCGCCCCATAGCGACGGACTAATTTGGCTTGTTTAATGAAGTTTTCTTCGCCTTCCTTAATGGAAATGGAATTCACAATGCCTTTGCCCTGAATGCATTTTAAGCCTGCCTCCAGTACTTCCCATTTCGAGGAATCCAACATCACCGGAACTTTGGCAATATCCGGCTCCGCCGCCACCAAATTCAGAAAACGGACCATGGCCATTTTAGAATCCAGCATACCTTCATCCATGTTGATATCTATGATTTGCGCACCGTTTTCAACCTGTTGTTTGGCGACTTCAAGCGCTGCTTCATAATTTTCTTCAACTATGAATTTTTTAAAAACTGCCGAACCGGTCACATTAGTCCTTTCACCCACATTCACAAATAATGAATCAGGTCCTATAGAAACAGGCTCCAAACCGGATAAATGACATTTTTTTGGCAGATTTGGAATTTTTCTAGGTGAGTTTTTGCTAACAGCCGCAACCATTGCTTTAATAGTTTCGGGAGAGGTGCCACAACAA
>CAVUMJ010000385.1:0-3715 GCA_963741375.1 uncultured Pseudomonadota bacterium | reverse complement strand
CGTTAATATTCCGGCGGAGCCTGCGAAAAAACGCACATTAGCATCCGGCAAATGGTTTAACACTGTATCAATAATAGCCTTAACGCCTTGCAGCCTATCCGGAAAGCAATCTACCAATTCCCCTGTCATGGTAATAACATGTAAACTTGGCCGGGCAGTGATTTTTTGTAAAATCGCCAGGATAGTCCGATCTAAAAAATCCACACCCTTCCATAACGGACAGGCTTGTTGCGATACCCATAACACTTCGCCATTGCTATTCAGCGCCGCGGCTTTTACATGCGCACCGCCAATATCCCAGCCTATAATTTTTTCAGACATGATTAATGAATAACTACTTCAGCAATACGGTTAAATTCAGGAAGGATTTCCACTTCACCGTCTAATAATCTTAAAACCTGTTCGGCAAGATTAATTCCGGTAGCAGCTTGAATCCCAATAAACGAGGTAGTCAGGCGCGGATTGATTTCCAGCAGCAAAGGCCCTTGATTATCCGTTTCGATCAGGTCGATACCAACATATCCCCACAACCCCGGCAAGGCATGGGCAATTTTCTCTACCAGCAACTGATAATATACCTTATATCGGCTTGAAATATTCACCCGGCAACCGTGCAAATGAAACGCCTTATGGCTTATTTCAATTTGCTGCTGATTACAACATAAAATCCAGGCTTGACCATTTTTAAATAAACAAGACAAACTAACCGCCTGCCCCGCACAATACGGTTGAATAATATAATCCGCTAAATTGGCAAAGCTGCTGACAGCCGTTTGAAATTCCTGCGCTGTTTCAATTAACATGGCGCCTTGACAACCCACGCCGTCAATCGGCTTAATTACCTGGGGATAGGATAAAAGCCCGGCATGGTTCAATGCAAAAGTTGGCACGGCAGGAATATTATGCGCCGATAAATGCCGGTGGGTTTGCATTTTATCGGTACAGATTGCCACAGCCTCAACTGAAGACAATAATAAAATTTTACCCTGACTCAGCGTCAATTCGGCAATATTAGCCAGAATTCCGTTGGATTCCGGGGCAATAGGCCAAACTGCGTCACATTGTCTTATCAAATCCGGCAATACCGGCAATAGACCCGAGTCATCAATTAACTTGACCTGAATATCCGTAAAACAGTCAGTTTTGACAATAGTGTGCATTAAAGGCGTTAAAACTTGTACATTTGGCAAAGACTTTAGATTATTGACTAATGCTTGTAACATCATACTTCCTTCAGTAATAATTGACGCCGGTATGGTCTGTCCAACCAGTCCCCCTGCACAAACATATTCAAAGCATAAAATTTTCAAATTCTCTAAACCTAAAAATGCAAATCATTCCAGTCATAGACCTGAAAGACGGTATAGTCGTCCATGCCGTGCGAGGGGAAAGACACCAATATCAACCCGTCCATTTACATTCCGGGTTAACAAAGTCTAGTCAGCCGGAAACGGTTGTGGCGGATTTTTTACGGCTGTTTCCTTTCGATAATTTTTATATTGCCGATTTAAATGCTATTTGCGGCAACGGTCATCACCGGGAAATCATTTCAACCTTGCTGATTCAATATCCAAATATCAATTTCTGGATAGACAATGGCAGCCAGATTGCTGAAATGACTAATCAGCACAAACACAATTATCAACTTGTCATCGGCACGGAATCACAGTTATTCCCTCCCGGCCATCACTATATGCCGGAAAGTAACAGCTTTATTTTATCTCTTGATTATAAAGACCAACTGCCGCTTGGAAACCCGGCCTGGTTTAATCAAGCTGAGTATTGGCCGGAACAAATAATAGTCATGACACTAAATCAAGTAGGCAGCAACGCCGGACCGGATGTAGAAAAATTAAAAGGGTATTGCCGGGCTTATCCGGAAAAAAACTTTATTGCCGCAGGCGGTATACGAAATTGTCTTGATTTAATTTGCCTGGCAGAAATTGGTATTAAATCAGCGTTGATGGCGACAGCGCTACATCATAACTATATTTCCGCGCAACAAATTCACAATCTTCATGCAAAAAAATACCCCGGTGAACCGGGGTATTTTAACAACCTTTCAACCAGATAAAATTACATTTTATTTGGAGCGAATGGGTGTTTAGCGGTATTTTTAGCAGCAACAACTTCTTTAGCGGTTGGAGTGCCGGCAACAGCGCGAGCGATTGCTTCTTTAGTAGCTGTGTAGTTGTATTCTTCGATTTTTGCGTCGTCTTCTGCTAACCAGTGAATGAAAACGCCAACAGAAATGAACAGGTCATCAGCTTCTTCGACAGGGATAGTGCCATCTTCAACAGAGTCAGCAACTGCTTTAGCAACAGCGCGTTGAGCAGGACCAAACATTTGAACTGCTTGTTTTGAACCTTTGATGGTTACTTTGTTAAACAAAATAGTAGCTGGTTTAACCAACAGATTTGGAGCAACAACAGCCAACAAAGTAGAAAAACCATCTTTGTTGTTTGTTAAAGCGTTTGCAAAAGCTGATTCAGCAGCTGAACCACGAGGTCCCATAATTAAATCGATGTGTGCAATTTCATTGCCGTCACCAACTAAAGATTCGCCAACGCGCAAGTTTGTAATTTTAGCCATTTTAAATGTATCCCCTTAAAGATTAAATTGAATCACAAATGAACAGGTAATTCCCATTTTTGTATTTTCTGTTACGATCCCTCAATAACCAATTTGGCTATTAGCATTTACCAGTAATTTGATCTAAAAATATCACCAGCAATGCAGCTACTGTTAAATCAGCAGTTGTACCGGGGTTGATATTTTTAGCTTTAAAAGCTTTATCCACTCTATACAGACTGGGTAAAACATCTTCAAGCTTGATTGCGGTTTTTAATTCATTGCAAAGCAACTTCATTTCCGCAGCGACCCATTCCGAATACTGCTTTCCATACTTCCGCTCAATATGACTGTCAGGAAATCGCGCTAACATCTCACAATAAACAACTAATGTAGCCCAACCACTATCGCCAGACAAAACGAAAGCGTGATTATACTGCAAAAAAGCAAAATCAAAAATATCTTTAAAGCAGTGTGTGTATTGATAAGCAATTTTATCCTTGTCAGCTGCAAGTTCCATTGCTTGCAACAAGGTAATATCGGCATTTTGATTGACATCCGCTTGCGATGACTCGCCCAAGCCGCCGGGCGAGGCCAGCCTGATTGCCTTAAAAACCCAATTGGCATCCTCAATTGTAGTGTTAGCCAGCACCAAGGCTAAAGACTCCTGCAATGTTTGTGTGGGGGTTTGTTGCAACGTGGCCTGAATCACAGGCGCACATAATAAAATGATCCCCAAATTGGTATTACAATGGACTGCTTCCCGGCTGGCTTTCACTGCGTAATAGATTTTTTCACCTAGCGAATAATCCGGATTGCTAACCGCTGTAGCACTGGCAGCCGCACTGATTCTAAAATCAGCAACCGTCATATCGTGTCCGTCACTATATACACTGACATTACCCGGCTTAAACGCCTGCAATTCCAGTTCACAGGCCTGAATGTATAGCTCTGAACATTGTTTGGCGGTAATCACGATAAATATCTATCCAGCAAATCATTGACCAGGCAAGTTGCAATATTTTGGCTACACACGCTTTGCAAGCCTTTCCAGGCCGGTACACTATTAATTTCAATCACCATATAACCGCCATCCTCGATTTGAATGATATCCACCCCGGCATAATCCATATTCAATAAATTG
>CAVUMJ010000384.1:0-3127 GCA_963741375.1 uncultured Pseudomonadota bacterium | reverse complement strand
TACCGGTACAAACTAGCCGAACTTAACCTATCGGCCATATGCTTTGGGATATTTTACAAAAGTAAACTTGGCGATGGCTTCCAGCATTTTTTGTTGCTCGGATTCGGTTTGCCCTAACACCGACAGGGCCCGTAACATGTCCAAGTATTCGGCTTGGCCGGGCAAATTGGTGATACCTTTGTTTTTGGCTTCTGTACGATCTTTAAATAATTGCTCTGCAGCTTGTACACAAATATTTTCTGAGCATTTCTCCTTAAAATGCAGCAAACCACGGGCGACCATTTTTTGTTTAAACTCATTTTCATCTGCCGGCAATTCCAAATTTAACACCAGGCAGCGGCGGACAAAAGCGGCAGGCAGTTCGCGTTCTTCGTTGGTGGTAATGATCACCAAGGGAGGTACGCTATCATCACCGCCTATAGTGTTGTTTAACCAGGGTATTTTAATAGCATTGTTAGCAAGTATCTCCAACAAACCATTAGGCAATTCGGCATTGGCTTTGTCGATTTCATCTATTAACAACACACTGCCATCATCAGGTTGCCATCCTGCCGGCAATTCCGGTGAATTAAGTTGATAGCGGCTATTCCGGTATACATCGTCGGCCGATTGCCAACATAAAGACCACCACAACGGCCCAGGCGACAAATATCGTTTGCTATCTAAAGCCTGTCCGCGTTGTTTTTCAGTACTTTGGGCAGACAATGTTTGTACTTCCGCTAATCTGGCCACCGCATCAAATCGCCATAATAAATCCTGGCTTTCGGTATGGGCGGTAATCACTTCATAAACAAATAAGCGCTTAAGCGCTATTGCCGCGGCCCTGGCTAACTGGCTTTTGCCGGTACCGGGGTCGCCGCGCAGCAATAACGGACGTCTGGCTGCTAAAGCGGCTTTTAAAGCGTTTATGCTGTCTGTGTCAAATTGGTGGATGGATTCCGGCCAGGAACCATGGGCAAGTAAATGCAAATCATTAACCTTATCAAGTTCGGCAATATCCGTTAATATTTTCTGCTGATATTTTAGATTTTTTGCGATTTTCATATCCATCCATTACTTGGTAAAAATTAAATATTTCAGCTTGTAAATCTTCATCTGAGGAAAGAAACGCAGCTGAATGATGAGCATTATCCAAAACAATAATTGGCAACTCCGGAATAGCCTGCGAGAGCTTTTGCCTAATTTCCGGACTAGCTAATGGTGAATTTTTTCGGTCTTCCTGACAAATAGAGACAACCAAATAATAATTCTTTTTTTTCCGATCATCAGATTTTAACTCGCGATCTATTTGCCGACGCAATCTTTTGAGATCAAAGCTCGCACGAGGAGCCGTTGGAAAAACTTTATTCCATAATTGCATACTTATGTCTTCAATGATGTATTCCTCTACGTCCTGAATACCTCTCTCCAAAGGACAACGAAAATCGGCAACTGCATTTTTGCCGTAAACTGAGGTGTCGTCAATTATATAGTTTGGCAGGCATTGCATCCGATGAGCGGAAATAGTTTCAGCTCCGAACATTGTGGTATTTGGTAAGGTGATAGACTGCTGTATCAGGCTGGCATGCAATTGCTTAGCGTTCTCAATAGCTAATAGCGCAAGTGAAATGACAATAAACTCAGTCGCTTTAATCAACTCTTCAGCCGTCATAAAATCATTTTTACGCTCATAATTTGGCAAGCTATCGCGAAGAACAATACTTAAATTACGGATGATTCGGCAAACATCCTGCTCAGCTTCCTTAAGCAACTTTGCCCCTAAATCTTCCGGACTTGTATTAGTCGACAAACGATGTTGCTTTAAAAATGCATTGCGCAACTCTTCTGCCAAGGTAAAACTCATGATGAGCTCTTTCAAAACTTCTTTGCGAAATTCTTCGACATCAATCAAAAAAGATGAGGAGAATCTTTGCTCTGGATTGTCTAAAAGAGCAATGCTGGGAAAATCACTAAAAGCCTGCTTTATTTTTACGGTGGGGATAATGTAACAGGCATGTATTCCAAGCTGCCGGGCTACAAGCATACCCGTAATGCCCTTAATGGTTTCATTCCATACCGGCGAACCGCTATCCCCGCGTTCAACATTTAAATCAGTATTTAATACAAGCCAGCCGGTTTCTACTGCGCCTTTACATTTGCCGTCGAGAAAGGTTACAGCCTTTGTACTATATATCTCAAAATCATGTCCTGTTTGTTTATCACTTTCTGGAAACTTAATAGGCGCAGTTACTGGTAATTTCTCAGGTTTTTTATCATCTTTGAATTTAAGCAAAGCCATATCTTGCAACTCTTCAAAACTAGGATTGGCATCCTTTTTTTCGAAGTATTTAACCAGTACTACTTTAATTTTTTCCACCGAAATAAAAGGGAAATCTACAGTAAATTCCATTCCCTCTTGTAATAAAACATTTCCGCTGGCTGCAGTTAATACGTGGGTACAAGTCAGCAGATAGTTATCAGTAATATGGAATCCGCAACCAGCGTACTTCAATGAATTAGTTTGCTGATAGTGAATTTTTGCAAAAGCATGACTGCATCCTTGTTCCATATAATCAGTTCACCCATTTTAAAGACACTTTAAAAGTTGCCTCACTATCTGCAGATGCAAAAATTACCCCGGCTTTGGCTGAAAATTTAACACCAAATTCCAAATTCACTTCTTTGGGGTTATTTAATTCTCCAAATGCCCCAAACAGTGCATCAGCAACTGGTTTAATATGGTTAAGGGCTTGTTCAAACCGCTGGCTTGTAGAAAATATGTTGTCATCATTGCTTACTAGTTCTATACCCCTAGCATCTGATGCTTCAATATAAATAACCGCATCATTTTCCATTTTGTATTCAATCAGATACTTATTATTGCCAGCCATTCGCCATTACTCCGTTAGAAATATCATTTTTATTTGGTGGGGAAATTTTGCCCCCCCACAGAGAATACCCCGCTCTACGTTAAGCAGTTTCGGCGTTAGCATATTAGAGTCGCAAGTTACTGTAAACTCCAAAAAAAAGAAATGTCATGGTTTTTTGTGAAATACGGTGGGTAAAGGCCGTTCGTCTTATGCAGAAGACGGGGCAACGCAGGCATAGGGCGTATTAGCGGAGCGTAATACGCCGGATGATCGAAGGC
>CAVUMJ010000383.1:0-4375 GCA_963741375.1 uncultured Pseudomonadota bacterium | reverse complement strand
GAATTGCATACTATTGTTGGCCCACTTTGTTTTGGCGGAGATATACTAGCTGACAACGTTTTGCTGCCACGAATTGAAGAAGGGGACTGGATTATTTTACATGATACCGGCGCTTACACATTAAGTTTATGGTCAAGACATTGTAATCGTGGATTACCACTAGTATTAGGTTATTCTGCTGAACCTTTGCAATTTAGGGTGTTATTCTCAGGAGAAACCCCGGATGATGTTGTTCGCTTTTGGAAAACTTAACTATTCAATAATAACACCTAACAAGAAATAATTGGAATACGCCACTACATAGGACATAGGCATGTTTATACCTTACAAGTTACACTACATATTATCGCGTTTATTCAGACAACAATTTGCCGAATGGTGGATTAAACAGAGATATTTAAATACCTATGGCAAAAATCTAATCACTATTGAGCCACAGACCTATACCGATAAATTAATCAATAGGGTCTTGGAAATAAACAGAGGCAAGTATCCTCTCTATACTACTTTGGCTGATAAATATCTAGTTAGAGATTATGTGAGCACAAAAATTGGTGATAACTATTTAATCAAATTATTTTGGCATGGTTCAAACCCTTGCGACATACCATTTGATAAGCTTCCCGAAAAATGTATTATTAAAACAAATCACATGTCAGGTGAAGTTATTGTTTTTGATCAATCTATTGACAGAAACCAAGTTATTCAACAGTTGCAAAAATTGATTAAGAAAAATTTTTACTGGGAATTTTATGAATACCAATATTATAAAATACCGCCTCTTGTCTTGATCGAAGAGTTATTAATCGATACTGAATATGAAAATGGGCCTTTGGATTACCGGATTTGGTGCTTCCATGGCAAACCTGAAGTTATTCAATTAGATAATCATATACATAATATCGATCCTTTTTATGACACTAATTGGAACAAACTAGCTGTCAGTCAGAGAAAAAACTATGTTGATTTCGACTTTAGAAGGCCGGACAATTTGGACGAAATGCTTGAAATCGCCACGAAACTTTCTGATGGTTTCGATTTCATTCGTGTTGATCTCTACAATCTTAGTGGAAAAATTTATTTCGGAGAGCTGACATTTACCCCAAGAGCCGGAATGTTTAAATTCACACCCAATTCCTGGGATTTGATATTCGGAGAAAAATGGAATTATGTTAAAAAATAAAATTTTATTACCCTGTGGACAACAGTTTTGTCAAGTAAACGTCTTCTGTTTAAACTGAAAGATTTCTCTATTGGCAACTAGAAAATTTAGCTCTTCTCACTTGATTAGTTCACTCATCGGCAAATCCTGGATTAATCGGATTTTGGATTTATTTATAAATTCAACAAAAAAATCAGTCAAGCACCCAAAAACCCGGTAGTCTCTGTTTTGTTTAAAAAGTATGCTTAAGACACATCAGTTTAATTATCACTGATCGGATTCAACGTTTGATAACTTTAATGTCTCACCGCTTATGTCAAAAAATACCACATCCGTACCTATCAGCGCCTTGTTATCAATAGCCATGCGATGGGTTGACCGCCTGATTGGTTTTGTTAGCACCTTGATTCTGGCGCGCTTACTCGCTCCAAGTGATTTAGGCGTGGTTGCCATGTCTTCATTAGTTATCGGTATGATAGATGTCTTATTGGATTTAGGCGTCAATATTGTGTTGATACAAAACCGCGACGCGACACCAAGACATTATAATGCTGCCTGGTCACTGAGAATCATTCAATCCTTCCTGGCTGCACTTGCCATTTACTTTTCAGCATACCCGGCGGCAGAATATTTTCAGGAACCTCATGTTATTGATGTTTTACACGTATTGATGTTTTCACCGCTACTGGCGGGACTGGAGAATATTGGAATAGTCACTTTCCAAAAAAACATGCAATTCGGTCTTGAATTTCGTTATTTTTTTATCAAACGCATAATCAGTTTTATCGCCACAATAACCGCAGCATATTTTTTACGAGATTTTTGGGCATTGATCATAGGGACTTTAGTAGGCCGTTCAACCGGAGCAGTCTTAAGTTATATTGTACATCCTATGCGCCCATGTTTTACCTTAAAGGGTATAAAAGAGATCATGTCGATTTCGACCTGGATATTGTTACGCGGCATGAGCAATTATTTTAATACTGAGGCGCATCGCCTGATAGTAGGACACCGTGCTTCAACTTTTATCTTTGGCGGTTATTCGCTGGGATTGGAAATCGCCGCCATTCCAACCACCGAATTAATGGCTCCCCTTAGCAAGGTTTTATTCCCGGCATTTGTGCGAGTTAAAGACAATATCGCGGAATTGAAAAGAACTTATTTACTTGCCTTAGGTGTGCAGACCTTGATTGGTATTCCGGCAGGTATTGGCATGGTATTAGTCGCAAATGAATTAGTAATGGCATTATTGGGTGAAAAATGGATGTCTGCTGCGCCGTTTATCCAAGTATTTGGAATTTTCAATATTTTGGGGGCCATCAACTATACCGGTGGTTTTTTGTTGCTTGCGCTGAATAAAGCCAAGGAATCTGCGGCTTTTACTTGGATGCAGGTGGGTTTATTTCTAGTTCTGGCTGAATTTGTTTTTCCGGACGGCGATGCTTTGGAAGTTGCTCAATTACGTGTTGCGGTTGGAGTTTTTAGTCTGATACCTAATAACATTTATCTTAGCTATCTGGTACCCAATATTAAAATTTGGGAAAGATTAGCTTGTTTTTGGCGCCCTATCATTGCGGCAGGTTTAATGACTGCCGCACTTAATTATCTTCCAGAATTCGCTGGCTTTTCCACTTTGACAATATTAGTAATTAAAGTGATTTTAGGAGCCGTCACATACACAGTGGCTATATTAGGTTTTTGGTTGCTGGCTTCCCGCCCAGACGGAGCAGAAAGCTATTTATTTGAAAAGCTGATCTTTCAGAAAAAGAACCGGCTTCCCGAGGTTTAAGACAGCCTCCTAGAAACCGCATGGATAACAGATAAAACCTAAATCAAGTTTGTTTATTTTGACTATATTGAAATTGATATCCATGTATTAAATTTATTTCCCATCTGGCTATATTTTTAGCTGCAGAATTTCCAGCCATAATCGCAATAGCCAAAAACCAATATTGTTCCAGCAATTTTCTGATCATCCATGGCGGCATTCCAAGCATCAAGAAGCCGCAAGGTACATTTGCCGTGGCTGTTTGGATAAACATACTTCTTCCATAGCGAAATGCCCGTTTAGCAATCCAGTCAGGGTTTAACTGATGTTCCCTGACAATATGTTGAACAATTGCATTCCGACAGAACCATGCCTTATAACCGGCTTGATCCAAACGCTTTGTAAATTCTGATTCACTGCCCATAACATAGTTATTGGACCCATCAGGACCGATATTGCCATTGTAGCGATAGCCGGAATCAAACACAGACCGACGTATCGCCATGTTTGGACCCCAAACCGATGAAGTAGAAATAGCTCCTTCAGGTAAATTTTCATTGGTCAATGCATAGGTAATTCCCAAAGGCACATGCTGAAGTATCCATTCCTCGGGCTGTCTAGGCCAAAGCGGTTTAATCGCACCACCAAATATCGCAAAATCAGGGTGACTTTCTGCGCAAGTGTTGATGCTAAACAGCCAATTCCGGTCAGGGACAACATCGTCGTCAGTAAAAACAATCAATTGACCACGAATGACAGATAAAGCTAAATTGAGTGCATTATTTTTACCGGCTATGGGTTCGTAGAGATATCTTATAGGTAATTTAGTTTGATATGACTTAATGATATTGGCAGTTTGATCCGTACTGGCATTATCGACTGCAATAATTTCCCATCCGGAGTCGGGTATTAGTAGCTTACAAAACGCTTCCAGCATGATCGGCAAGGTTCCTTCACCGTTGAAACTTGCAAAAACGACTGTAATCAAAATGAACTCCGTAACAAATACTCATTTCCCATGTTTTTATCCAACTTAACTCTCGCGTATAAATCTTTTAGCCTTAACTTAACCACAGTGTCGAACGCAACAAATGCCTAGTGTATGCAAAATACTGCCAACCACCATGCGAAAGACATTTTACATGGGATTTCCAGGCCATACTTAATTCCCCGCGCTGCATTTCAAGATTTGACTGCATATTCAAGGCCGTCAGATATTTTTCGTGGATAATTTGCTTAATATTCTTTTCAAGAGGCAAACTCCCCAAACCTAGCAAAAACTCAGGATACGCTCTGGAATATTCTAAGGTTTTCGAGACCGACAAAGGGTTGTCTTCGTAAACTCTGTAAGTCGCTTCCTCACCAAAACACAATCGTTTACCTTGAGATAAAAGCAGAAAAAACAGATAGGTCACTTCAAAATATTTGAAAGAAAAATTGAATAA
>CAVUMJ010000382.1:0-3540 GCA_963741375.1 uncultured Pseudomonadota bacterium | reverse complement strand
TTCCGGATCAATCGATTTCCTTTTGAATAGCGGGGCCAAAGAACCACACCAGTTTCTTTGCAGAAAACTTTTTGCCGGATTTCTTAAAATCTCTTTGGCAAATTCAGAATTAACCACTAAAGTATCTTTTCCGGCCTTATGTAGAACGCCATTTGTGATGACAAAATCAACATCATGTTTTGCAAACAAGGCCAAACGAATTTTAAAGGCCTCCTCTAAAAACTCATCATCATCATCTATGAAACAAAAATATTCTCCCCTGGCATGACATAATCCAATATACCGGGCGACAGAAACATTCGCGACCTTATGGAAAATAATCTTCAATTTGGGAATATTCTCAAGATGGCTAACCAGAGACTGATCGTAGTGGTCGCCGTTTACTACCACGATAATTTCAACCGAAACATCGGTCTGTTTTAAAATACTATCAATGGCGCGATAAAGCAGTTCTGCACGAGTATTTTGACATTTTGTCGGGATGATGACTGAAATACAGCCAGTCTCAACCGAAAGCTCATCACATTGCCCTGAATCAGCATCTCCCTTATACACTTTTGATCTCCGATACTCGCCACGCAAACTAAATTAATTATCCTGATTAGCTAACATTTTGTTACAAGAAAATATACAGTATGGCTCAATACTGAAACTCAAACTCCGGTCTCATTCTGTAACATAAGGGCATCTAAAAAATATTTTGTCGCCCAATTTGGAAAGCCTGAAGTCATATACTCCCCAAACAACGGAAATGAACCCGCAATTGCCCCATTCAAAGCCGAATTCCGAGAATCCAGAACTTGCAAACCTTTCAAATAATCTACCAACTGGTCTGCTTTTTGCTGAAATTTAAGATTACCTGTATAGTCAGCCAAGCGATAACAAACTATGGCAATTTGGGCGCTACCGGTTAAACAAGATGAAAAAGTTGCAGGTTCCCAATCCGAGTAAAAACGACCCGGCAGAAAGCCGTTTGCCTGAACTTTTTCCAAAATAGGCTCTATGCCTTTTATAACTGCATCGATAAAATCTTGACGGTCACTTAATAGCCCGACTTCGAAAATGCCTTGCAAGGTATAACCAATGGTATGGGTTAACGGAGCTGCGGAATTTGTCAGACAATTATGAGCAAACCAGCCATTGTCTTGTTGCTGAAGTAATGCAGCCTCAATATTTTCGACCGCCGATTTTCGATATTTATCCTCATCCGCGAGTTGACCGAACCGGTAAACAGCCCAGGCGCATAAACAGGTATAAGTCTTGATCTCGCCACTACTGACATATTCTCCATTAGTCCTGAAATATCCATCAATTTCTGAATCAGCAGCAAGGAAATCAGCAGCTTTTCTTGCTGCGTCGAGAAATGATTGATCCTGTGTCGCTTCATAAGCGGAACACCAGCCGTCTAAAACCATACCGGTATTAAAAGCCGCCGGAGTTTGCAGATCAGCGCTAGTCACAGGCCCACCCTGCACTGCTCCGGAAGGCATTTGCACAGCGACTTCCCATTTCCCCATTCTGATTGCTGCATCAGCAAAACTGGGATCATTACTGCATTTTGAGAAATGTAATAGCGAGGTCATGATATAACCGGTGGTTTCAGGATACGAAGGATGCCAGCCATTGAACTTACCCTGCTGTGGAAAATATCCTAAGGAAACCCCATCATCGGCTGTCACAGTCTGAGCCAACAATAACCAATTTGCAGCAGCACGGGCACGCAAATTAGTCTCACCTTTAATAGGTTGCGCAGTTTTGCAGATATATTGACGGAAATCCTTTCTAAAATGGGATTTGAGCGTTTGATCCGGATGGCGCAACATTTCATACCCGCCTTTGACAGCTTTACTAAGCTCCCAATAAGTATGGCGAATGGAGGGCTTATAGTATCTGTCGTGCATTATCCTTAATATTGTTGATATCTTCATTGATTAAATAGCATTAAAAATTAGAGAAGCAAGTTAAACCATTACAAGCTTAACACCTGATTGTGAAAATTATACCTTGCTATATCCCCATAATTTACCATAAATAGTTAAACCCTGACGCCTGCATAAGTCTTCAAGACATTCATCCATCTTTGCAGCATCGATCATACTGATTGTACCGTCACCTAGCCTAATTTCTTTTAACACGCCAAGCTCAAGAAAGCTTGCTCTCAGCAAATTGCAATCTCGAACCGAGGAGACAAAAGGATCATGGGAATAAGTTTTAACTAGAATGTTTTCACCGCTTTGATTGTAGCAGGGTACGGAAAATGCCTGATCCAGATAAACTTTAACCGGGAAAGCGCTACCCATGCGATCTTCCACCCTATGAAAACTGGTAGTGCTGTTTAACCCCACTCCGATCAACAATATTTTTCCCGAGTATGCCGCTAAACGTGCGAAAGGTGATTGGTCAGCAAACGCGGTTTCACATAGATGATGCTCACCTACAAAAAATTCGCTGTTCTCGCCAAAGGCTAATACCGAGTGAGTGGGATGAATACTGCGAAGCCCCCCGGTCACTTTTAATGCATATTCTGTTAACGAACCCATTTTACTGGGAGCGTTATTAACTTCAAATACCGGATTTGATCTTAGATAAGTCAACATTAAACTATTAAAAGGAAATACCGGATATAAAACATTGCCGTGTATGCCTACCATATCTTGTATCAGTTCAAAAACCTGTTTTGGCCCGCCAATAACTTTGCCTAGATGACTGATGCCACTATGTACTAAAACAGAATCACCGTCAGACAATCCCAATTCATTAAACGCAGAATTAAGCAGATCGGCGTTGATTAAAGGCCGTTGTTCCCGCAAAGGTTTAACATTTTGATTCGACATTTTTAAATGTTTAACCACTTTACGTTGCACCTTGCCGGCAAAACGCTCTAATTTTTTCCGCCCCGCGCGAAAATAAATCGATAATGGCTGTTTCATAGCTTAGTTTAAGTGGATGCTTCAGGAGGAGTAATCATCTTAGGTCGATTTCGTTCGGTTTTAACATGCCTTTCCAAAACCCGGCACAGCGCATAAATTGAAAAACTCAGATCAAAATACGCTTTGCTGAGCGCTAAAGCCGAAACTATATACATAATTAAAGAAAGCTTAAGCATTTTTGCTAGTTGATGGAAAGGTGAATCCGGTAAAGTCAGACGAGTACAGACGCCCAATTTTGCATAAGCCACCAAAAGTATCAGGATAAAAATGAATAAACCGACAAATCCCTGTTCACCCAAAACTTGAAAAAACGTGCTATGAGCCGCATGAGCTCCTTTCAAATCAGGTGGGGGGGTATCAATAAAGGTCAACTCCGAGCCCAATTTCAATGCGTATGAAATCCAAACAGAATAAGTCTCCGGACCCTTAATTCCAGCACCCAGAATTGGACTGTCCAGAGCAATTAAGGTAGCTATTTTCCACGCCACTACTCTTCCCATAAATGAACCATCCTGACCTGCATGCTGAATTGTATCCATACGTTTGAACCATTCCTCCGGCATCAGATTGTAGCCAATATAAGCAATGGCGACAATCACCGGTATCGCAA
>CAVUMJ010000381.1:0-14457 GCA_963741375.1 uncultured Pseudomonadota bacterium | reverse complement strand
GAAATGAATCCCGGACGATTCTTGTTGCGCTGATGATTCTCGGCGGCTTGGCTGGCTCGCTTGCAGGCGGGGCCGCCTTTTATTCGCATTTACTTTATTTGGGATTATTGTTATTGATCGGCGCGTGGCTTTGGATTTTTTTCCTCGCACGGTCTTTGCGCATTGAACGCTCCTCCGACGCGCGGCGTGGCAGCGTTGGTGATATTTTCAAGGAGCGATTCGATGTCAGCAACGGAAGCCGCTTGTCCGCGTTATGGGTGGAAGTAAAAAACGTCACGCCCATTTCTGCTTCCGGTTCGCGCTTGATAACGACACTCCGGGCGCATCAAAAACAATCTTATGCAGTCCGTATGTGGCTGACGCGGCGCGGCAGCTTCCCACTTGGACCAACCGTTATCACGATTTCCGATCCATTGGGATTGTTTCGCATCGAGAAACAATTCGCGGCTTCAAAATCATTGACCGTGCTTCCGATGATCTTTCCCATCGAATCGTTTCTTTCGCCTCCCGGTTTGTTACCCGGCGGACAAGTGATCCGCCGGAAATCAACGGATATTACTCCTCATGCTTCCGGCGTGCGCGAATATAACTCCGGTGATCCGATGAAGCGCATTCATTGGCCCACATCGATTCGACGCGGGCAGTTGATGGTTAAAGAATTTGATCAAGACCCGCAAGCGGAAGTCTGGCTTTTCCTCGACACACAGCGAAGCGCGCAATCATCCAAGCCTCACGATGAAATTCCCGAATTGCCCGTTCAAGATTTGTTGTTCACGCGCCGACCAAAGTTTACGTTACCGCCATCCACGCTGGAATATGGAATCACCATCACGGCTTCATTGGCGCATTATTTCATCCAGCAAAAACGCTCAGTCGGATTTGTTGCGGCGGACCGCGCCTATACAATGATCCCTGCCGAGCATAACGAGCGGCATGAAAACAAGATTCTCGAAACGCTGGCATTTCTTGAAGGCCAAGGCGATCTCTCCATCGCGGCGCTGGTCAGCGCGCAGGCGCGGCAATTGCCATCCGGCTCTAGCGTGATTCTCGTCACGCCGACCGTTCGCGATGAATTGTTGATTGCCGTTGACACAATTCAACTTCGCAATTTGCATCCGGTCGTGATTTTGCTCAACGCTATTTCATTCGGCGGACGCGCGGGAAGTGACAAATTAACGAAACAATTGACAGAACGCGGCGTGCCGGTTTGTCTCGTAAATTGTGATTGGGATTTGGCAAAAACATTTTCCAATTTTTCCAACGAACATATTTCAAAGGATATCATCACATGGCAAAGACCGAAGTCACCACACTTGATTTAAATTTTCAGGGCAAGAAGCAAGCCATTGCCGTGTATCTGATTAAACATTCGACAGGTGCAATCTTGATCGAATGCGGACCCAGTTCGACTCTTCCCGCGCTTCAAGCGGCACTCAAAGCAAATGGCTTATCCGCATCTGATGTCACTCACGTTTTGCTGACACACATTCATCTCGATCATGCGGGTTCAGCAGGCTGGTGGGCGCGGCAAGGCGCGCAGATCATCGTGCATCCGAACGGCGCGCCGCACATGCTGAACCCGGAAAAACTTTTAGCGAGTGCGACGCGTATTTATGGTGATCAAATGGAAACGCTGTGGGGTGAGTTCCTGCCTGTTCCGCAGAGTCAACTTAAAGTCGCGAAAGATGCGGAAGAAATTGTCATCGGCAATTTACATTTCCTTCCAATCAATGCGCCCGGTCATGCGGAACATCATTATGTTTATTTATTCGAAGATATTGCTTTCACAGGCGATGTGGGTGGAGTCCGCATTCCGGGTTATCCCTATTTGCAACTGCCGATGCCGCCGCCTGAACTGCATTTCGGCAAATGGCATGAGACGTTGAAGCGCTTGCGAAAGGAAAAATTCAATCGCATTGCGCCGACGCATTTTGGAATCTTCGATGATCCCCAGTGGCAGTTGGATGAAGTTGAAAAGGCATTGAACGCGGCGGAGAAATGGCTGGAAGCTTGTGATGCCTGCCGGGCCGTCGGTTGAAGAATTGCGCCAGAAATTTACGGATTGGATGAATGAGCAGGGAGTTGCCCAAGGCTTGAGCGCCGACGCCGTGAAGGCCTATGATTTGGCGAACCCGCTCGGCATGAGCGCTGATGGATTGTTGAGGTATTGGAAGAAGGTGAGGATGGCGGCGTAACGCTGCGTTGGGTATTTTTTTCTCACCGCTAGATAATTTCTACCATTTCTTCAAATGTCATCCGTACTGCGCCTTCAATAATGGGCCGCATTTCTTGCCACATCTCCATGAATCCCTTTTTCTGTCTATCGAGTTCTTCTCTTGTAAATGAATTAAGAATCATGATGTTTTTGAGCCGTTCTTTAAAATTACTGGGGTAATTGTTCCAATTGTTCCACACAATAATATCGCCATTTCATGTCCGCTACTAACTCATTATTAAGGCCAAACAGCATATCAAAGAAATATATCAGTCCCTGATCGAACATATAGTGAGTACTTACAATATTGCCTCGCTCAATCCATACTTGGGTCAACCGGTTGATATACCATTCGGAAAGGGTTAATCCAGACATCATTAGCCATCTCTGTTCTTCGGGCTTCAGAGGAACCTTATCTTTTAGCATCTGAACTACCTTTTCTTGTGGATCAAAGTAAATTCGTGATTGGGAATATGTCCAACGTTTTGCCATATCCCAAGGATCAATGAGCTCGCTTTCATAGTCAGACAAATAAATCTGAACTTCGATATCTTCTGTTTTGTAAAACCTTTTGGTGATTGGAATTTCCGATCCTTCTTTTTTGAATATTGCAATATCAATATCAGCAGAAGGATCAAAATATCCGTGGGCAATTGCCCTAAAAAGACAATGCCAACAATGTCATCGCAAATATATTTTTGGACGAACTCTTTTGCGATTCTAGTTGCTTTTTCTAGAAGCCTAGGATCTGATGACTGGATTAAGAATTTTGTGCTCATAAATTCCATCTTTCCCTAAAAACATCGTTCACAATGCACCCAACAATGTCTAAGCTGGGGTAGACATATAACTGATTGTATGCAAATTATACATCCGTATCTTATAGGCAAACATGTATTTTTGTCGAGATATACGTCACATCCAATCAGTGACGATTGAGACAGGTTACAATTGGGCTAAACCACTATACTTGAGGAGTTGACTATGAAGGATTTTCTAGCAATTTCGGATTTGTCGTCAGCGGAAGTGCAGGACTTGCTGGATTTGGCGATTGAGCTGAAGAAGGAGCATTTCAAGAAAGGAAATAAGAAAATATTTAAAGGCAAGGTGCTGGGCATGATCTTCCAGAAGCCCAGTCTGCGGACACGCGTCTCATTTGATATGGCAATGCGTCAATGCGGTGGCGACGCCTTATACCTTTCTCCAAACGAGATCGGACTCGGCCAGCGCGAGTCGATTGCGGATGTGGCACGCGTGCTTTCGGGGTATGTGGACGCGCTGATGGCGCGGGTCTTTGCGCACGAGCATGTTCTGGAGCTAGCGAAGTGGTCGGCGATTCCGGTGATCAACGGCTTGAGCGAGTACAACCATCCTTGTCAGGGAATGGCAGACGCACTCACCGTTGAGGAGAACTTCGGCAAAAAATCCAAAGGCTTGAATGTCACGTTCATCGGTGACGGAAATAATGTCGCAGTTTCGATGATGCATGTCTCCGCAAAACTCGGCTGGAATTTTACGCTTGCCAGCCCGGAAGGTTATGACTTGAATCCGAAAGCGGTTGAAGTTGCCAGGAACATCGCGAAGGAAACCGGAAGCAAGTTGAACTTTATCCGCGATCCGCATCAAGCGGTGAAAGACGCGCACGTGATTTATACCGATACCTGGACGAGCATGGGGCAGGAAGAAGAAACGGCGAAGCGCGAGAAAGTTTTCCCGCCCTATCAAGTCAATGCGAAACTGGTCAGCGAAGCGGATAAAGATGTGATCGTGATGCATTGTCTGCCCGCGCATCGCAACCATGAACTGACGGATGATGTTGCCGATGGTCCGCATTCAGTCATCTTCCCGCAGGCCCATAATCGTCTACATGCGCAGAAAGCGATATTGGCGAGATTGTTTGGAGTTGCGTAATGAATTAAACATAAAGGACACGAAGTACACAAAGGAATCTTTTCGTTTTTCCCTTAGTGGCCTTTGTGTCCTTCGTGGTTAAAGAAATCAAAGGCGAATATGAATTCAAAGGATTACATAACTTTAGAAGAAGAATATGGTGCACACAATTATCATCCACTCGACGTGGTCATTACGCGCGGCGAGGGCGTGTGGGTCTATGATGTGGATGGAAACAAATACTTGGATTGTTTATCGGCTTATTCGGCGCTTAATCAAGGTCATGTTCATCCAAAGATATTGAATGCGTTGCTCGAGCAGGCCAAGAAAGTAACGCTGACCTCGCGCGCTTTCCGCAACGATCAATTGCCGCTCCTCTATAAAGAATTATCCGAGATGACCGGCTACGAAATGTCCCTGCCGATGAACTCCGGCGCAGAAGCGGTTGAGACTGCGATCAAACTGGCGCGCAAATGGGCGTATCGAGTTAAAGGCGTGCCGCGCCATCAAGCGGAGATCATTACCGCCGCTGGAAATTTTCATGGCCGGACAACGACCCTCGTCTCTTTCTCGACCGATCCTTTATACCGCGACGACTTTGGTCCGTTCACACCCGGCTTTGTCACCGTGCCTTACGGCGATGTGTCTGCCATAGAAAAAGCGATCAACAAAAACACCGCGGCTGTAATGCTTGAACCCATTCAAGGTGAAGGCGGAGTTATCATGCCGCCTGCTGGTTATTTGAAAAAAGTTTCGGAGATTTGCAAGAAGAACAATGTCTTGTTTATTGCCGATGAGATTCAAACCGGATTGGGGCGCACAGGAAAGTTATTCGCCTGTGATTATGAAAACGTCCGTCCGGATATTATGATCATTGGGAAGGCATTGGCGGGCGGCTTTTATCCGGTCTCTGCAATTCTCGCGGATAAACCCATTCTGGGCTTGTTCACGCCCGGCGAGCATGGCTCGACCTTTGGCGGGAATCCGTTGGCGGCGGCAGTTGCACGCGCGGCGCTCGCAGTGATTCGCGATGAAAAATTATCTCAGCGTGCTGAAGAAATGGGGACCTATTTTATCGAACAATTAACTGAGATTCCCAGTCCGCACGTGAAGGAAGTGCGCGGCAAGGGCTTATTGATCGGCGTTGAGTTGAAACCGTCGGCAGGCGGGGCGCGGCGTTTTTGCGAAGCCTTGCAGGATAAAGGCATCCTCGCGAAAGAGACTCACGAAAACGTCATCCGCTTTGCGCCGCCATTAGTCATTGAAAAGGATAGCATCGATTGGGCGCTTCCATCCATCCGCGAAGCGCTCAATATGAAATAAATTTAAGACCCTAAAGATGTTGGTAAAACCTTTAGGGTCTTATGTTCGGAGGCGCTATGAACATTGGGATACCGAAAGAAAGACGGCCGTATGAGTTCCGTGTAGGTCTATCGCCTGCCGGCGTGGAAATGCTCGCTCAAAGCGGACACAAAGTTTTCGTCGAGAGTGAGGCGGGATTGGGAGCAGGCTTCAACGACGCAGAGTTTGAAAAGGCCGGAGCGCGGCTGGTTTATTCCAGTGAAGAAGTCTGTGGACGTTCAGATTTTTTGTTGAAAGTCGCGTGGCCGCTGAAAGAAGAGTTGGATTGGATCAGGCCGGGAGCCATCCTCGCAGGTTTCCTGCACCTAGCTTCGGCGCAACAGGATAAGATCGATGTTCTGCTCAAGAAAAAAATCACGTCCGTTGCCTATGAACAAATCAGAGCCGCGGATGGTTCATTGCCTGTCCTGCATCCATTCAGTCAGATCGGCGGTGCAATGGCCGCTCAAATTGCGGCGCGCTTTTTGCAGAGCAACTGGGGCGGCAACGGGATTTTTGATAGGCGGTCTGCCGGGCGTTCCGCAGGCGGAAGTAGTCGTTATCGGCACGTCAAGACAAAGGGTACCTTTAAATCTGCCGTCAGTTTTCGGATCACCCGGCGAAAAAAATCATACAGATTACCGGACCAGGAACCGTCGGGAACAACCCGATCCAGCCAGCGGGTCTGAGAATCCTGGTCGGCAGACCGCTCCTGATAGTCGAGGAAATACAGAGGAAATGCCTCCACAATAGAAGTCCATTGCCCAAACATTAACAAACCTGCCGCCGTCAACCCCGATTCGCCGGAAATTCTATCCTCCCGCCAGCCACCAATTAGCCGCAGGAAATCATTATCGGTAACATCAACCCAGGGATGCCCAAGCCGATGCACGGCAAAAGCATTCCGATAAGCATGCAGGCTTTCCATATCCAAGTCCTGTAAACCAAACTTGTTCAGGATGCGCGTGTCCCGGCTGTCCTCCAATTGCTCGGCCAACATACGTTTTACCGTTTCGTCGTCGCAACGGCGGTCTCCATCATGCAAGCGGCGATAAGTATTACCCAGCGGCTGGCCGTTGAGATACACCGGCTTCTGTTTACGTGTGGCGGCTGGGATATTCACCAACAATACAGTTTTGCCCTCCAGAGACAGTACCGACACATCGGCATCACTGATCAGATTCGTACTGACTTTACTGCGGTTATTCAGGGTATTGAACAAATCAATACGGACTTTCTCCACGTTATCAATACCTGCAACACTGAATACTCCGGCTTTTTCTCGCACACCTAGCAGTACTACCCCGCCGTCGATATTGGCCATTGCTGAATAAGTTGGCCAGAAATCCTTAGGCACCTCACCTTTGCCCTCTTGGTCTTGGACCAGTTTGCATTCCAGCTCGACAGATTCGGATAGATTTGACAGATCATCGAGTGTATTCAGAGTGAATATCATGCTACTTTTTCAACCAAGGCTTCGGCTTCCGGAATGCGTAGTTGACCGGAGATTAGTCGCGGTAACAATGTGTCACGGAGACTAGCAAGAGTTTGAGCTTGTTTTTCGTTCTCGAACATTCGCTTATGAACTGGAGCAACCGTTGCATGAAAAAGATCAAGAGCCGTTTTGTCAGGATGAATGACGAGCAAGCACTTCATGTCTGCCACAGTCACATGTCCTAAACCAGTCGTTTGTTTATTACGAGCTAATTCGGTGAATGTCGGGCGCAAATATTTAAGTATTTGCAGAACGAACGAACGCTCCTCAGCGGTATAGGGAATTACACGAAAAATATGCTGGTTCAACCATGCTTGATCATGGTGCCAAACGAATGTATCAATTGATGTATCTGGATTTCCAGACCAGGAAAACAAAATATCTCCAGTATCAATACGATATTTCTCTGGAATAGCAACATTAGAGTAAGCTGTTTGTGAAGTCACGCCTGCTTTAAGCTCGGCTATTTTGATGATCGGTAAACCACGATGTTCGTTATTCGGCTCAAATGCTTTGTAGGCTGCTCCATTAATAAAAGTAGCTAAATCATAAATAGGTGTAGTTTTCCATCCAACCGGTACCAACCCCAATTCCGATTCCTCAAAACTATCAGGGAACAGCATAGCGGTAGCTTCGTCCATGCCTTCCGGGGTGAGGCCTTGTTGTTTGGCGTGAACTGGATCGAAATCGACGAACCAGGATTTGAAAAGCGCTTGGGCGATGGCTTCCAGGGTGGCGTTGGTTTCGCGTAGAAGGATAATACGATCATCGAAAGCCTGAAGTATATCGGCAATTTTCGTTTGTTGACTGAGGTCAGGAAGAACTATGGGCAGTCTTGCAATAATGGCTTGGTTTAATGAAGCCATAGTCGAACCTGTAGAATGTTGTATTAACCAGTTTTTTGTAGCCTGAGTCTGAAGAGCATAAGCTAAGAATCGAGCATCACAACTCTTAGGAGGTCTTAAGCGGATACCATCTGATCCCAGGAACCAGCCAGATTGTCTCTCTCTGATTAGTGCACAACGTTCAATACCACCCTTGCGGGCGAACACAATGTCCCCCTCTTCTAGCAAGTACTCGGGCAGTCTTGCAATTGTAGTCTCTGATACCCGTGGAGTTTTCCCGTCAATATGGAACAAGCCGTTACCAATCTCACGTACTGAAATTAATGGTGTACCATCGGCAACATACTCACTAGCCTTGAGCGCGGTACCGAATGGGCCAGTTTTTATTGAGCCCCCTTCGTTCAAGATCAATTCTCCAATGGTAAGCAACTGGTTACACTCAGAACTCATACCCCAGCCCTCCCAGCTTCTGCCGAATCAACAGATCAAGCTCCGCGCCTTTTGCCATCTGCTCACCCAACTTTTCGGTAAGCTTTTGCATCTTTTCGGCAAAAGCTTCGTCGTCGTCCTCGACTTCTTCCGCGCCGACATAACGGCCTGGCGTCAAAACATGACCATGTTCGGCGATTTCAGTCAGTTTGACACTGCGGCAGTAACCTGGAATATCGCGATACAAGTCCCCCTCTCCCTCCGGGAGAGGGGTTAGGGGTGAGGGAGAATTCACAGCGACAGCCGCAAAAATAGCCTCCAACACCGCTTCCGATTCCTGAAAAACCTGATTGTTCCAAAAACGTAAAACCCTTATACCCTGTTGCTCCAAATAACGGCTACGTTGTTGATCATTCGCACGGCCTTCATCACTATTGTGCTGACCACCATCAAGTTCTATAGCCAGTTTCAATTCATGACTGTAAAAATCCAGAATATATGGCTTGATAGGATGTTGGCGGCGAAATTTTGCACCAGCCATACGCCGGTCACGCAATGCTTGCCATAGCCAATGTTCAGCATCCGTGCTTTGCTGTCTTAATTGGCGGGCGAAGCTTAGTAGGTCTTCGGGTAATGCTGGCTTTGCTTTGGCTTGTTGGCTTATTGCGCCCTCACCCCCGGCCCCTCTCCCGGCGGGAGAGGGGAGAAGATGGGCTTCCCCACGCCATAAAGCGACAGTGCCAGCAATTCTCTCGATCACTTCATCAGAAAATTCGGTCTGCACCCGGCTAATCATTTTGCCCAACTTACGCGCATCAATGAAAAGCACTTCGCCCTGGCGACTAATTTTCTGCTTGGCAAGGTACCATAGGCAAGCCGGAATCTGGGTATTGAAGAACAATTGCCCGGGCAATGCGATCATCACTTCCACCACGTCGGCATCGACCATGGCCCGGCGGATTTCGCCTTCGCTGTTCTGACTGGAACTCATAGAGCCGTTGGCCAACACAATACCGGCACGTCCATTGGGTTTCAGGTGGTAGAGCATGTGCTGCAGCCAGGCATAGTTGGCATTGCCTTGCGGCGGCGTGCCGTAAACCCAGCGCGGGTCGCCTTCCAGGCTTCCATGCCACCAGTCGCTGATATTGAATGGCGGATTCGCCAAAATAAAGTCAGCGCGTAAGTCCGAGTGCTGGTTGCGGGTAAAGGTATCGGCTGGTTCCCGGCCCAGATTGAAATCAATGCCGCGTATCGCCAGATTCATCGCCGCTAAACGCCAGGTAGTAGGGTTGGATTCCTGCCCATAGATGGACACATCACCCAGCTTACCGCCATGCGCTTCTATGAACTTTTCAGATTGCACAAACATGCCGCCGGAACCGCAGCAGGGATCATAGACTTTACCATGATGCGGCGCCAACACGGCAACCAGGGTTTTGACGATGCTGGCAGGCGTATAGAACTGACCGCCCTTTTTGCCTTCGGCGCTGGCGAATTGACCCAGGAAGTATTCATAAACCTGCCCCAACACATCGCGAGCCTGACCGGGATCATCACCAAAACCAATGGTGGAAACCAAATCAACCAATTCGCCCAGTTTACCATCCGGCAATTGGGCGCGGGCGTAGCGCTTGTCCAGTATGCCTTTGAGTTTAGGATTCTCAACTTCGATTAGCGCCAAGGCGTCATCAATACGCTTGCCGATATCCGTTTGCTTGGCGGTTGCGCGCAAAGTTTCCCAACGCGCAGCCTCCGGCACCCAGAAAACATTCACCTCCCGGTAATAGTCGCGATCTTCCAGTTCCTCGGCAATCAGTTCGGCATCGTCCAGGTAGTAATCGTCGGCAGGATCGGCAAACTTGCGTGCCAGTTCGGTTCGGCGAGCGGCAAAGGTATCGGAAATGTATTTGACAAAAATCAGCCCTAACACCAGATGCTTGTATTCGGCGGCATCCATATTGGCGCGAAGTTTATCGGCGGCAGCCCAAAGTGTCCTTTTAATATCGTCGATCATGGTGTTTGGCGTGTTGTCAGAGTATGGGAACCGGTCAGCGTTTAACAAAAATCATGGCGCTTAAGGTATATTTTAGCGGATTAGCTTGATACTTGGTTTAAAACAGTAATACAGAGTATTTAATATAGTGCCAAACTCACCCTTACAGACCCTATTTATGGGCATTCAGGGACTGACCACATTTAAGAGCATCAATCCGTAAATGAATGATAGCCTGCCTCAGATCATACGTTATGGATAAATATTTGCAGAGAGGTACCTTTTTATGACTGATTTAATGTGCTGTAAAACTTACTTCGCAAAATGTCGAGCGTTACCGTATTTCTTTGAACTTCTCAAAGCAATAAAAAACCCGCCAAGCCAGACAGCTTGCGGGTTTTTGCACTTCTTTGGTTCTCTTTAAATTTTGAATTGGTACGATGGCCGGATTTGAATTAACTGTAACATTATGACTTTTAAAGACTTATTTTTTAAAACTAAAAAGTTGTAACGATAATTGGCATAAATTTGGGTTTTGCCTGACAAATAAATTATTCGTGACAACACCGGCCTATGCCGACAGAAACGTAAAACCATTGCCTCCTTCCTCTAAAATGTATTAATATTTAATACAAATACCAAATGAGCACATTACTATGCCTAGAAATACCTCCGTCACATTGGGCGACCATTTTGATCGGTTCGTCGCTGACAAAATAAAAGAAGGCCGTTTTCAGTCTGTCAGTGAAATTGTTCGTGCCGGCTTGAGGAAGCTTGAAGAGGATGATACCAAATTACAAGCATTAAGAATGCGGCTACAAGCCGGTGAAGATAGCCCAATTGTATGTGATTTTGACGGCGAGGAATTTATTGCCGCAATGCATAAAAAATATATTAAATGACTGCACAGTACAAGATTCGCGAATATGCAGCCAACGACCTGGAGCAAATCTGGCAATACACTTTTCAGGAATGGGGTGTTGATCAAGCAGACAACTACCTGCGTTCCATACTTGCCAGATTTTCATGGCTTTCTCAAAACCCAAAACTAGGCAAACAAAGAAATGATATCAAACCTGGATACTATTGCTTCCCGGAAGGGAAACACTTAATTTTCTATACCATAGCTGAAAACAGTATTGATATCATTGGTGTACCTCATCAAAACATGGATATCTCCGGCTATTTTGAAAAAAATACTGAAAACTGATTGCCAGCCCATACATTGCGTCAAAGCTCCATCACCTGAACCAGTTCTGCCGGTTCAGTAAGTGCATCATGACCTTTGAGTAAACTAATAGTCTAATAGGTATTTAATCCCACTCATTGCGCATTTTCTGTTGAATAAGCAACGGAGCAGCATTCAAATTGGGCGAGGATTTAAGTATCCCAACCAATTGTTTCCAACCCTTTACAGACTCTGTCATTTCTTTAGACGGCTTCCAGGGCTTGGAAAGTCTCAGTATGACTAAATGTTCATTTTCATCATATTGAACAGGCTCTATCGGTTGTATTACTCCTGACTTGGAAATAGCTTCTATCGCTTGAAACATGGCTTATTCCTCTTCTCAATTAAAATTTTAAGAATCAGTGAAATCCGTTTTTTATACATATTACCAGTGACATGTATAGAAAAATGGTTTTATTAAACACACTGCCGCCAAACATATCGGTGAACATTATTGAAACAGTTCACCGATAAATTCACCGAACGCTTCAGTCGAAATTTTCCCTGACGTTTTCCCCGGCATTTTTGAAATCACCGGGGAAAAAGCATTTCTTAAATTATTTCTAATTTGCCCAATACAACTATATATCACGCTCCATTATGGATAATCACATATTGGAAGCCTTTTTTTATGCCACCCGTTAACAGCCCTTTCTGATACAATTTTTGCATATGCCGCGCTTCCCCATACATTCACTACTGCCGATGTGTGCCGCAAGTTCCGGCATGGTAAATACCGGGGTTTGCTATTATGCAAATAAAAGCGCTGGTGATGGAGCACTTCCAATGATTTTACGACATTGCCTCCCGGCAGTTTTAAAGGTAACCGGATTTCGACGCATTTGCCCTAGGATTATGGATTTTGAAGAGCAAGAAGATCAGAACTATGAAGAAACTCAAAACCGATCTGACGCAAGGTCATAGCAACGTGGCTTTCGAGGGGAATCTTTACCGGCTCACCGCCTGCTGGTAAAAATGTAACAGCTAAACTCTCCCCTGACTTGATTTTCATGTAATCCGGTTTTAGGTTCGAATCGACATGGGCGCCTCCATCCCTTTCGGCTACTTCAAGAACTATGGATTTCCGCGTCATTTGAACACCCTGCGCCAGGCAAACAATTTCAGTACCCCACCATTCTTGGAACGGGATTAGTCTCTTTACGTTGGCTCGATCTAGCATCGCAAAACTTCTGTAAGAAACTCCTTCATCTGTCCGGACGAACACAAGTGACGCTAGATTGCAGGGCCCTCCAGGACCAAGAGGAGAATTAGCAGTTGAAAGCATTAATATGTTGGCTCCATTCAAATGCGTCAATAGCGATACAGAGCGCGACGTTTGATGGCAAATTATTCGAGCAGAAATAGCAATTCGCTGGGCTTCAGTCTCATCACCCGAATCGAATGCTTGGCAAGATCTCTCAATGAACCGCAATTGATTCGCAAGATGTTGTTTGAAGCGATTCACCTATAATTCCTATTAAATAGGATAAAAAATCAACACTAACTTCAAATGCTTGTATTCAGCTGCAGATAAAATGGCACTAAGTTTATCGGCAGCCGCCCAAAGTGTCCTTTTGATATCGTCGATCATGGTGTTTGGTGTGTTGTCAGAGAATGGGAACCGGTCAGCGTTTAACAAAAATCATGGCGCTTAAGGTATATTTTAGCGGATTAGCCCGCGTAGGTGCGATTAGCGAAGGAGACTGTGAAAGAATTATACATCAAAAAAGAATTATATTATATGCAGGTTGTTGATATATAATGTATTAGTTGTTTTTATGGTATAATTAAGCCATCACATTCTGATTAATAAAACAAAATGGCTAAGCGAAATTACAAAGTTGGACAAAATCGATACCAAATGGCAATCCTGCCGCCAAGCATAGATGAGTATATTTCGGAACATAATCCAGTACGGGCCATAGAGGCCTATGTCGAAACGCTTACCTTGGCAGATTTAAACTTAAAAAATAGCGAATCAGGTTTAACAGCAGGGCAACCGGCATTTCATCCCACTCTCCTGATAAAGCTCTATCTTTATGGATACATGAACCGCATACACAGCAGCCGCAGGCTGGAACGTGAAGCCACGCGAAACCTGGAGGTCATTTGGCTAGTGGGTAACCTGACACCGAGCTACAAAACCATTGCCAATTTCCGTAAAGACAATAGTGAAGCACTAAAAGCCATTAATAAAGATTTTATCCTGCTCTGTCGACAACTCAACCTGTTTAAGGGAGAAGAAGTCGCAGTCGATGGCAGCTTTTTTAAAGCGGACGCCAGAAAAGACAGCATTTATACTGACAAAAAACTTGAGCAACAACTGGCGGAATTAGATAAAAAAATTGAAGCTTATCAACAACAATTGGAGCATGGACTCCAGACAAAGTTCCGCGGCTTCCTTAATATTTTCTAACACTTCTTGTTTAGTTTTCCCCTGGGAAATGCAGCCCGGTATAATGGGGATTTCTGCGATAAAGTAGCCGTCTTCACCCCTGGTAATAATCACAGGAGGAGCCTCATAAAACTACCTCCCGCAATGTCCGCTGCTCGTAATTTCTTGCCTCAAGTATAATTCTTCATTTGTGATAATACAAGTCAGTTAAAAAAACCGTACCCTGCGCTGTGCGGCGCCAGGTACATAAAAATCCCCCGTTTTTATCTTTTGGGGAATTATCCGTATTAGTGCCCTCGCCCTTGATGGGAGAGGAACAGGGTGAGGGTGAAATTTTTGTCCACTTAACGAATGTATTCATATCAAAGACAATTTCTATCTTAATAATGGCTCCGCTTCCGCCAGCAGACCCACCATCTCGTCGGCCACTTTTTCCGCCTGGGTGCCGAACTCCTGCAGCAGGCTCTCTTTCACCCAGATATAGAACAGGTAGCGCATACAGCGCCGGTCTTCCCTTTGCGACAGTAGGAATTCATAATGCTCCCGGTTGATGCAAATTACGCCTTCTTTCGGGTCGTACCAGCTCCGGTAATCCGAATTCTCATTCACCGGCGACTGTAATTTGC
>CAVUMJ010000380.1:0-14716 GCA_963741375.1 uncultured Pseudomonadota bacterium | reverse complement strand
CAATTGCTAACTTTGCCTGACAATGATTAATAATGGCTAAATGGTGTTAAGCTCTTGTCTTTATCTTCCTGATATTTCAATACATCGTCTTCCGGAACATTACCATCATGCACCAGATAATTACGTCTGGCAATATAGGCATCTTTGAAAAACTCGTAACGGTCAATGGCGCCTTCAGAAATTACTTTTTCCAGACCTAAATTATTTGCACGGGTATCGATGGCTTTTAAGCCGCCTAACCCGCCTGAAACAATATATGACATGGAGGAACCGGAACCAAAATATACCCCGGTATATGAGATAGGATTAAGCGCAAGATCTCCTAAAAGACCTGCAAAGCCCCGCGGCGAACTCGGGCCAAAGAACGGTAATACCAAATATGGGCCTGGAGAAACACCCCAATGCCCCAGTGTTTGATCAAAGTCTTCAATATGTTTCGGCAGTTCTATCATGGTGCCAATATCTATAAAACCACCAATACCCACTGTGGAATTCACCAAAAAACGTGCAGTATCGGAACCGGATTGTTCAAATTTACCTTGCAAGGCATCATTGGTAAACACACTAATATCGTCAAGATTGCTAAAGAAATTAGTCACTGCATGATGCGCGAAGCCCGGCATGACATATTCGTACCCCGTTGCTACGGGCTTCATCACATAACTATCCAGACCATCATTAAAAGATTGGGCGCCACGATTCCAACCTACCCAGGGATCGTCAGAATCCGATGTTTTATTTGTAGCGCAAGCACTTAATACTGCCATCATGGCGGCTAAAAGCGCTGAACGAGCGAGGATATTTTTTTTATTATTTTGCATAAAAACCACCTGATTTACCTCAATACTTTTGGAACCCAAGTTAAAATCGCGTAACATAGCATATCATCATATATTCTATCCAATTTAATGCCATGGAAATCAACCAAATCCCGCTTGGCAAACGCTTCAGAGGGTATCTACCAATCATCGTTGACATTGAAACAGCAGGCTTTAATGCAAAAAAAAATCCATTGCTCGAAATTGCGGCCATTATTGTTGAACATGATGAACAAGGAATGCTGCAAATCACTGAAAAACATCATTGCAATATCATTCCATTTAAAAACTCCGAACTAGATGAAGCAGCTTTAAAATTTACCGGTATTGATCCATACCACCCTTTTAGAATGGCAATTGAAGAAAAAGCGGCATTAGATAAATTGTTTATCCCCATTAAAGCCGCCATAAAACGTAATGAATGTAAACGGGCTATTCTAGTTGGGCACAATCCATCTTTTGATATCAGCTTTTTAAACGCCGCCATAGAGCGAACTAAATATAAAAAAAGCCCATTTCATCCGTTCAGCACTTTCGATACGGCTACTCTTGGCGGCTTGGTTTATGGCCAAACCGTTCTTGCCAAAATCGCCCAGGCTGCCGACCTCAATTGGGAAAACGACAAAGCCCACTCAGCACTTTACGATGCGGAACAAACTGCACAAATTTTTTGCATTATCATCAATCGCTGGAAAAAACTAGCTGAATTGGAAATAGAACAATGCAAATTAATTGACATCCAATGAGAATCTCGAGAAACCTCATTGGACATACCTTTTTATAGAAATTTTAGACCAAAATTCCAATCTGGCAAGACAATTATAAAACAATCCAATTGCCGAATTAGTTTTCCATGATTTGATAAGGAACAAAAAGTCCTCAAGTTGCTTGCCATCAGAGTTTGGAACAATTACGCCGAATTTGCTAGATTCAATTTGATGACAAGATATTTCAAATCCTATACTAACTTTGGAGTGGCCGACAATAACATGGATTCCAGCTCGCCTTTGTTAAATAAGTCCATAACAATATCGCAGCCTCCAACCAATTCACTGTTGATATACAGTTGCGGATAGGTTGGCCAATTGGAATATTGTTTCAAAGCTTCCCGTAATTCAGCGTCTTCTAAAATGTTTACATAACGATATTTAACATTAGATGACTGTAAAACCTGAACAACACGGGCTGAGAATCCACATTGTGGAAAGTCAGGTGTACCCTTCATGTACAGTACGACTGCGTTTCTTTCTAACTGCTCTTGTATTTTCTCTATGACACTCATGTTTTGATTCCCCAGTAACTACATAACGGTTAATATTACCAATAATTCGATTATCTCGTAAACTAAGTAATTTTTAATGTATTGCAAAAAACACTACTTCACGATTTAAAAACTCATCAATACTTTTCATTTTTTGACAATTTATATGATTTTTAATTTCAAAATTTCAATTTAAAATTGATATGTCCAAATTTTCGCCAAAATTGTTTTTAATCTCCATGCTTTACGTTGTGCAATTAAGCTTAGGTTCGCCAGTTACAGCGGATCAGATCAGCAATGATATCGACAAGTTTTTACATTCGACTGAAAAAACTGATCCAAGCGACCCAGCCGGACAATTTCGTCTTGGTAAAATGTACGATAAAGGTGAAGGTGTCGAGAAGGATAAAGCACTGGCATTAAGCTGGTATCGTAAGGCTGCTAATCAAGGTTATGCGGAAGCGCAATTATTGCTTGGCATCATGTATGATCAAGGAGTAGGAGTAAACCAGGATTATAATCAAGCCATTCTCTGGTATCGAAAAGCTGCCGATCAAGGTTACGCCAAGGCTCAATATAATTTAGGCGCCATGTATGACGAAGGATTAGGTTTGCAACAAGACTATGTGGAAGCCGCCAACTGGTATAGAAAAGCTGCAGATCAGGGATATGCAAAAGCCCAATTTAATCTAGGTTCCATGTATATGAACGGTGAGGGTGCTCTGCAGGATAAAATTCAAGGTTACATGTGGTTAACTCTTGCAGCCGAACATGGACTGGCTGAACAAGTAAAAAAACTGCTGGATTTGGAAAACGACTTATCCAATGCGGAAATTAAAAAAGCTAAAAAAATGGCTCGTCAGTGGAAAAGCCAACATAAGCAAATACAGAATTTAAGCAAAGCGACCACCCAGGTTCCATAAAAAATCAGAGTTTATTGCTGTTCTTCAACTTGCTGGCGATCCCGCTGGTAATTATCGTAACTTTGCGCTGGACAACTATCATTGATGCGTTTTTGGCATTGGGATTGGCCAATATTACGCACCGCATAAAATGCCGTTTCCTGAAGGCTATTCATAGTACAAGCCTGAGTAAGCATAAATCCGGCGATGATAAATATTATTTTAAGCGTTGACATCCTTACCTCGTTTTTAAAAATCATTTACCATGGCGAATAGCGCTTAGTGTTACAGCATTGTTCAGCCACAACAGTAAGCGCCGTTGGGCCCTGCGGCTATTTTTTAAACTTCCCAAACAAACCTTTCATTTGGGATTTCAAAGCGTTATCTGTTTTTTTCGTTATTGTTTCAGACGGAGTTGGTTCAATAACAGGAGTAGCCACTTCCTTGTGTTCCGCCTTTAATTTTTTACCTGGAAAAGAAAAACCCAGAAATCCTTTATTTTTTTCTGGCTCTTGCTCAATAACCTGATCCTGTATATTGCCGGTTTTTTCGGAGCTTGATTGATGAACAACTTCCGCCTCGCCTGCAATCGATTCTTGCGTTTCCGATGATTCAGCAACACCTAATGCGGCATCCAATTTATTCATTCGCTGCTGAGCATTTGCAACAAAGGATTTAAATTTTCCGCCAAAACCGGATTGAGGCTTATCTACATTCTGTTCCAGGCTAATGGATTTTTCAACCGGTTTTGACTCTTTTGGCTCAACTACGGTTGGCGATTGGCTTTCAAAGGATTTAACCGCCACCTGCTCTACTACACTTGAAACCTTGCTTACTTGCTCATTGGCTTCGGGAGAATCAGAATTGCTTTTGTTTAAGCCGGCAAACATGGATTTAAATTTACCGCCAATACCTGTGGATTTTTTATCAATGCTTAGAGTTTGTGCAGATTCACTGGCTGTATCATTGGTCACAGAAGACGAAACCGGGGATTCCTGCTTACTCAACGGAACATCAACCAAGGATTTTTCAACTTGTTCAGCTTTTTTAGCGCCGATTTCTTCATTTAACTTGGCGATAAGTTGCTTAGCATCCAATACTTCAGTAACAGCAGCAGGCTTAACAGTTTCCTGAACTATAGCTTTGGCTGGTTGCTGAGGTATTGGCCGCTTCTCCAATACAGATAAACGGGCTAAATCTGCTTGAAATTTCGCTTCCAATTCTTTCAAATTCTGCTGAGCCTTTTCTTGTTCTTCCAAAATTTGGGTTTTATAGTCGTAGACAGACAGTTGTAATTTGTCAATTTGCTGTTTTTGACTATCATAGCGAAGCTCTAAAGATTGCAATTGCAGTGTCAAATCACTAATTTTGGCAGAATCTGCCTCTTTCTCTGCCAGCAATTCGGTAGAAGTTTGGCGTTGGGCAATTAAATTTTCGGCCAATAATTTAACTGCAGCGCTATAACGCTGCCAAAGATGTTCGATTGATAAACCCTGTGAGACTGATAAACCTTGTTGACCGAGTTCAGGATTAGCCGCAAAAGATAGAATGCTGTCTGACAGGTTTTTTTCAAATTCGCCAATACGCTCTTTCAGTTGGGAGACATTGTTAGTCTCTATCCCAATTAATTCTTGAAGACCGATTATTTCTTCTTTTAACGATGAAATTTCCTGCTGTCCGTCAGCTAGCGATTTCTGAGTTTCCTGTAGGGCCAGGGCGCTGGCATTCAGCTGTTTTCTCAGTGAGGCAATGTTAAAACTGTATAAAATTGCCGTCAGCAACCAAACACTAATTCCAAGGCAAGTAGCGTAAACCGCATTGGCAAGTGTGAAATGATAATATTCCAAAAATAAATTCTGAAAGAAAAGTAAGTAATCTTGCACTTGCATGCTTTTATCCCTTAGTTATTGTTGTATGAGATGATGAATGGAACAAGTTTGCTTAAACTCTCTAACTGAATAGTTACAAAATTTGAATGGATTTAATACTAAAAGTTCGACAATAAGCTGCAATATTCTATTCGATTGTATGAATATACACATAGACAACTTTATCATCGCACAGAGTAATAACAAACTGGAATTCCGGCATATCAGCATTCTATGACGTTAGCAGGATGAATCTGCCCAGAGAAAGCTGGTTTCCGATTTCTGTAAAATTTGCGAAAAAACTTTTAAGGACCTCATTAATAAGGCACAAAAACAAACGCCAGCACATCATTACTATAGTTGTCTTTAGTTTTGTATTCCCGGTAACCTTGAGAGGCAGCGACGCCAAGCACATAATTAATTCCACAATATTGAGTGATGTCGGAAATACGCTGACCATTTTTGAGCAAAAAGTATTGATCATCAAAATTTAAGCTATCTCCTGTTTTCAATTCCGGATGATTGGTCACTGAAATAATGAGTTTTTTGCGATCAGTAAACAGCGCAAAGCTACCTTGAAGTATATTTCCTGATTTATCTCGTGGCAAAACATCTGTCAACATAGATTTAAATTGCGGTTCGCTATCGAAAACAAGGCCTATTCCGCCCAATACTTTTTGCGGATTGACAAGATCTGTAATAGCGGCATTGTAGATATAGGTATACCGCTGCTGATAAAGTACCGTTTTAATAAATGCAGACACAATGTATTTTTGGCTATCATTGTTTTTTAATGTTTCTACCGAGCCCGTTGCTTCCTCAACAACTCTTCCGATCAGGGTATGCTCATCGTTATTGGATACTGCAACTATCTCGCCTTTGTTGTTGTAAATATATAAATTAGTGTAAACAGTGTATAAAGCATTGATATATTGCAGAATATCGCTTATTTTCTTTTTGTCATCCAATAGTATTTCAGTATGAGCCAAATTGCTTCTAAAAGCCGAAGTTAGCGCCCACCAACGACAATCATTTGCTCTTTCATAAAGATTGCGATCCATGATATCGACAGCCAGAGCCGCTAAAAATCCGGCATTATCCAGATGAGAAGACATTACAGTGATCTCTTGAAGTCTATTGACAGATTCTGTAAAAATTCTAGCAATGTCAGTTCCGATTTTCTTGATTGCCTCCAGAACCGGCATGAATTCAGCTGCATTCTTGCGCGCGGAAGTAATTTGACCGTTTAGAACCAGCAATCCCAAATCATCGTTAATTTCAGAAGATGCATGACGAATTTCTTTCAATTCCTTCGGGAATGTACTGGCCTGATCGAAAATATCCGCAGAATTTGCGTTAGCAGAATTTGATTTTTTACTCTTAAAAGCTGAATCTAAAGGCGTCAGAATTAAACCACGCCAATTCAATCCGAAAAAGCCTTGATATCCCTGAGTTACGCGCGAATTAACGATGTACTCTTTGCTCTGATAATTCATAATTGCAATTGAATTATTTAGTTGCATAGGGGCTTTAATTGGAACGATATTTTCATTGCTGCTGGCAATCACTTTTCCGACCGCATCGCATACTGTCAGAACACTTATATCATCTGAAGTCAGTAAATTGCCGAAAATCCCGCCCATCTCGTCGTCAAATCGAAAGCATAAACATAAAACTCCCAAAACTTTGGAGTCGCGCCAATTGTTTTCAGTAATTCTGCAAGAATAAATCATCGAATGCCGACGATTAGCCTGTAATTCTGAGTATCTGAAAGTTTCAACATATTCTTTAGAAGTTGTCAAAGTTTCGGCAAGTAAAGGGTCTGTTGAATGGCTTATTCTATTATTAAGGTCTAGCTGAGCTTTAACATACCCGTTGGTGTCAAAAACCAGTATCTCATCGTAGACACTATATTTCATTACGTATTCTTGTAAACGATTCTTGATGAATGTGGCTTGATCGAGTGAGGGATTGTCTAATGCTAGAAATAATCGAATATCGTCGTCAGTTGCAAGAAATCCAACATCTGCAGTTCGCTCAAATAAGTTTCTGATCAATAAATCTATAGCGACTTGGGCTTTGGAACCATTATCTAGCACCAATTTTTGCAAATTCTCAATAACAAGATTATGTATCAGTTTTTGTTGAAGTTCGCCAAACTTATCTTTGGCTAAACTCATGTCTTCTAATATAGTTGCAGCTACATTATGGCTATTGATTTTACCGATTAGAGCAATTTTCCCCCACCAATCGTTTAATTGTGTTAGTCTGCTTTCATAATTTTCAACTTCAGGCATGGCTGAAAGTAGTTTTGACTTATTGGATTCAAGAAATTTCAGCATATTTTGCTCAAAAAAAATAATCGTAACTATCTTTAATCACCAGTTTGACACTCAAACCTTTAAGATCATACAAGGCCTAAATAAAATTATGGGCGTTATGAATCATAATGTTCTCGTGATTAAGTTCAAACCACTGAAAGTTAATACCGAAACGATTTAATACCGATTCAACAGTATTAACCAGATCAACCTGACTGAACTATTGTGCCGAAACCGATTGCAGGAAGCAAAGGAATAAGTTTGTTTCTTTCATTGTTCTGAAAATATCAGCATTTTAGCTATCATTAATGTAAATATTTTCTGTAATGAAAATCACATATGACACTTTATTTCAAGCTATCAGAACTTTCAAGCGATTTACCTAGTAGTTTACAAAGCATAGCAGAAAATTTTTGCAGAGAACTGTCGGCAAGAGTTTCAACGGAACACGAGTTTTGCTTCGACCATCCTGAATTTTCCCCCTCGATCTTAAAAGTTTGCACTTGCAGCCGATTCATCAGAGAAACATGGCTACGTTATCCTGATTTATTACCGACACTACTGACATCGGGCGATTTACTGTCGTCATTGCGAAGATACGATTATCTTAGCTCTCTTCAAAAAATATCTATCGAATCAGAAGCCACTTTATCAAAAGAATTAAGGATATTTCGCCGCCGGGAAATGGTGCGTATTGCATGGCGGGATTTGGCGAACTGGGCAGACCTGAATGAAACCTTGACCGATTTAACCATACTGGCGGAGACATGTGTAACCATCGCTTTAGATTTTTTATATCAACAAGCCTGTCAAAGATGGGGAACACCGAAATTAGCTAACGGAAAGCCTTTTAACATGGTGGTGTTGGGAATGGGAAAAATCGGCGCCTGGGAGCTGAATTTTTCCTCGGATATCGATTTGATATTCACATATGCGCAAGAAGGCGTGCTGACCGAAAAAATAGAAATCACTTATGGAGAATTTTTCAGCAGGATTTGCCGCTCCTTGATCAAGGCTTTGGATGAAATCACCCAGGATGGCTTTGTTTTTCGTACCGATATTCGTTTACGCCCATTTGGCGATAGCGGTCCCTTGGTTCAGTCATTTCAAGGCATGGAGAATTATTATCTTACTCAAGCCCGAGAATGGGAACGCTATGCCATGATCAAGGCCAGACAAATAGCCGGCGATTTTGATACCGGCAAACAACTTGATGCCTTGATTAAACCGTTTGTGTATCGGCGATATCTTGATTATGGCGCTTTTGAAGAATTGCGTTTGCTTAAATTTCAGATTACTCAAGAATTGAAACGCAAAGATCGCATGGAAAATATCAAGCTTGGTCCAGGCGGCATACGCGAAATTGAATTCATCGCCCAAGCGTTTCAACTTATACGCGGAGGGCAGAATCCTATTCTGCAAAACCGTGAAATACAAATTATTCTTAATCAACTGTCGGAATTTAAACTAATGGCTGTCATCGATGTGGAAACTTTAAAATTTGCCTATCGATTTCTGCGCCGGCTGGAAAATCATATTCAACAGTATCAGGACAAACAAAGTCACGATTTACCAAATAACTCGCTCGAACAGGCATCATTGGCATATTCAATGGATTTTCCTGACTGGACGAGTTTCAAAAATGAACTGGATAATATCAGAGCCCAGGTACATATTATTTTCAATGATATATTTTCGTTCAGCGGCCAAAACACTAAACAGCACAAAGCCCAAGTGTTATGGGCTAGCAGCACAGGTGACGAACAGGGACTGCAGGTATTAAGGGATTACGGTTTTGCCGATCCTGATGCGGTGCTAAAATACATCATTGAATTCAAAGAATCTTATGCGATCCGGCATATGACCAATAAGGGGGTCATTATATTGCAACGATTGCTCCCCCATCTAATTGAAGGCATGCAGGTTCTGAATAATCCGGATCAAACACTAAAACGCATCCTCGATCTATTAGAATCGGTAGCCGGACGAAATGTGTATTTGTCTTTATTAGCCGAAAATCCCAATGCTTTAATACAGTTGATTAAACTTTCTTCTTCCAGCCCTTGGATTTGCGAATATCTTGGTAAATATCCAATCCTATTCGACGAATTAATGTATATGCGTTCTCCGTCCGAGTCGCTGGACAAGTCTGCACTCAGTCAGGAATTGCAAAGAGAATTGCACAAGGTTGAACTAAATGATGAGGAACAGTCATTAACCTCGCTACGCATATTCAATCATCTAAATGTGTTAAGAGTGGCCGCTGCCGACATCATGGAAGAAATCCCGGTCATGAAAGTCAGTGATTATCTGACTTGGATTGCTGAAACAATTTTAGAACAAGTATTGAATCGAATTTGGCTAATCTTAATTGACAAACACGGTCGACCGCCGGGAACCGGTGATACACCGTCAAATTACGGCATTATTGCCTATGGCAAACTAGGCGGTAATGAATTGGGTTACGGCTCCGATCTGGATTTGGTTTTTTTTACCAGTTATCCTGACGAACATGCTATGACTGATGGTTTAAACCCCATTAGCTGTAGTCAATTTTATCTGCGTCTTACTCATAGGGTCATCCATACCCTGGAAGCGAAAATGCTTTCCGGGGTGTTATATCAACTTGATTTGCGTCTCAGACCGGATGGAAATGCCGGTTTATTAGTCCCTCATATTAGTCATTTTGAAAACTATCTAAGAAACAATGCCTGGACTTGGGAGCATCAAGCCTTAATCCGCGCCCGTTTTATAGCAGGTGACAAACACTTGCAAGCAGAATTTGAAGGCATTCGTTCGCGAGTTTTGACATTAAACAGAGATTTGAATGTATTAAAGTCTGACATCAAAGAAATGCGTGAGAAAATGCGCGATAAACTAGCAAATAAATCAGAACTGGTTTTTGATTTAAAACAAGGCAAAGGCGGCATTGTAGACATAGAATTTATAATTCAGTACGGCGTGCTGGCAATGAGTTCAAAATATTCCGGCCTGACATCCAAAACCGGTTCAATCCGCTTGCTAGCGGAATTGCAACAACTTGGATTCATTACGGACAGTGACGCTTCCATACTTAACACTGCCTATCGCAGCTATCGTTATCACGCCCATCATCAAATTTTAAAAGGTAATCGACCCCAAGCCGATGCAAACGAATTTCTGGAATTAAGAACGCAAGTCCAAAGAATTTGGCGGATTTTTTTCGGATAAATAGCCTATGAAAATATGCAGTTTTAGAAAATCATTTTCGGATTTGCTATCCATACCAGTTATACAAAATAATTCTGTTCGAAAATTGATCATGCTTTCGGACCACTCAAATTCTTGATAATTTTTTATATGCCAGCAAAATTTGCGACAGAACCATTATCACACATCACCTATGGTTTATGGCTCGTTTTGATTTTTTTCACAGCCTGTACAACAACGCCGGCACCTCCGGCCACCAAACAGGTTAAAGCACTACCTTCCGATCCTTTGCTTAAACTAGGCGCTCCTGTCAATATCAGAAACGATGGTTCCATTCTGTTATACCCAACAGAATTTGCTTACTTGGCCGGCTGGGATAAGGATGATCACGCCTCGGCCTTTAATTCGTTTCAACATTCCTGCCAAAGCTGGCGTAACCAACCTAATGACAGAATACTGGGCGGCGCATTTGAACTAGGTAAAATCGGCGATTGGAAACAACTATGCAATATCAGCGTCGCAACCGGCAAAGAAAAACAGTTTTTTGAGCAATGGTTCAAACCCTATGCAGTTGCAGATACTAACGGTTTTGACGGCCTGTTTACAGGATACTATCTCCCTGAACTGCACGGTTCTTTTAAAAAAACCGAACGTTATCAGGTGCCGGTATACGGCATGCCCAAAGACCTGGTAAAACGCGATCAATCGATAGGCCGGTATGATCGTAACCAATTCCAACCCTATTTCAACCGTGCAGAAATTAAAGCCGGTGCGCTAAATGGCAAGCATGCTGAAATACTCTGGGTGGATGATGAAGTAGATGCCTTTTTTATGGAAATACAAGGTTCAGGCAAAGTCATTATGGAGGATGGACATGTGCAAAGCTTGAGTTTTGCCGGGAAAAACGGCAGAGAATACTATGCCATCGGAAAAACCTTAGTTGACAATGGCAGCATTCCTCGCGAGCAAATCTCCATGCAAACTATCCGCGCCTGGATCAAAGCCCATCCTGAAGAAGGACGGCAATTAATGTTGCAAAACCAGTCTGTGATTTTTTTTCGGCCGACCGACAGCAAAGCTACGGAAGGCCCGACGGGCACCATGAATATTCCGTTAACTGCCGGTTACAGTATGGCCGTGGATAAGACTATCATGCCACTTGGCGTACCGCTATGGCTGGATGCAGACCATCCATTAGGGCAACAAAGAATACGCCGCCTGTTAATGGCGCAAGATACCGGCGGGGCAATCAAAGGCCTGATTAGAGGAGATGTGTATTGGGGCCAAGGTCAGCAAGCTGGAGAACTTGCCGGGTTAATGAAATCAAAAGGACGGTTCTTCCTGCTGATTCCGCGGCATATAGCCGTTGGCTGATTCCAAAACTGCGATATTTTCTTTGTTTGCATAAAAAATATGCTGTGTCGGGTTAGATGTACATTCACAAATACCTAATTTTTAGCATAGCCAAGCCGTACATCGTAAACCTAAGCCGACTTATCAGACTTCTTTCGTTAAATAAGCATAGAGGCCAGTCATTCTGAGCGATAAAGACCCAAAAATATTATTCCTGACGATCATTTCTGCTCTCGGCATGAATTGTTTCAGTTGCCAATACGTCACCATGACTTGTCTTAGCCAATTCAATTTCGCTTTCATCAGTATTAGCTAAAACTGGTTTAGCCTTAAAATGATTTTTCAAAGCTAGAGCAGCGTTGACCGTCAATATTAACAGCACAATGACCAGGGTAATTATGCTTAGCAATGTTGCAGTTTTTTGAGATTCCGGCTGTACAAAATCGAAAGGCTGGTAATGTGTAAAGGATTCCGCCTTATCTTTTTCATTAATTTGAAAATGATCCCCTGGCGAACATTGGTTTTGCAGCGGGTACAGATAGCAAGCAGGGTTTTTCAGGTTGATCAGTTCTGAACCATCAGTAAAAACAGGTCCTGGATGTAAGGCTCCAACCGGAAATTGTTCCAAGCGGTATCCCATTAGCGGCTGATAACAGCGTATGGTGGAAATACCTTTGGTCATACCGTCATTTGGACCTTCACCAGGCTGAGAATTAAATATTTTTATCGTTTCAATGGCAGGCGGAGTTTGGCCGGCATGAACAGCCTTCCAGGCATTTTCAACGGCTGTAATTGTATAACCCGGTGTATTTACAAAACTTTTATTGGCGCTGGCGTTAGTAAACAACATGACTAAAATGCCCAGCATAACCAGTATGGGGCGGCCATATATTCCAATCTGCACCGGCAAGGCAATACGGTCAACCGCCAGACCGGAAAGTACCACGACAACTGCAATATAAGCACTAAACCATCGCAATAAATTACTGCTATTGCCAAAGAACGGCAAGCTTTTCAGAAAATGATTCCATTGGGGCTCATACCAGTTAACCAATACCGGCAAAGTCATTAAAACCAGTATGACAAATACGGCAATAATTTGCGGCAATTTAAACTGGGGTAAAATTTTATTTTTTATTAAGTTGATAACAATAGAAACCACACAGCCTAAAATCATAAATAACGGTGCAGGTGAAACTCCATACTCCCATTCATGCTTATCCAACATGAATTGACTATTGACTATATATTTCGCAGTATTTTTTGGAACATCAAAGAAGATGCAGTCAAAGGCCAGGGCGATTATCGAAAAAAAACTTTTAATACCCGGCAAAGTGTAGAAATTACGGGCAAAGATTGATAACAAGGAGATCTCTGCCACTAACTTGCCTGCCGAGAGCGCCAAGGAAATAATGCCTGAAAGCGCTAGGATAACCCAAGGAAACCAGCGCCACCCAAATAAAGCTGCTTGTAAAACTAAAATACCTGCAATTGAAATCAGCATCGGTGGAAAAACATGCACCATGCCGGTATGAAACATGTAGGCAAAACACAGAGCAGCCAAGCATATTCTGGTCAGTAAATTGTTTAGTTGTATCGCCTGATTGCCGGGAGTATTCATGATCGCAGCTAAAACCACTGGCAACAGCATAAAACCATGAAAAGTCAGATGTCCAATCAGCACTCTATAAATAAAAAGCCCATTGAACATGAAAAAACCGGCACACATTAACGAAGCTGAATGAGAAGATGCAAAACCCCGCCGCATGGTAATATAAAATCCGGCAAAACCGGTAAGGGCAAACAATAACAAAGTCAAGCGCAATGCCTGGATCGGCGAAATCAAGAAGGAGAGCAGCTGCGGTATTGCATAATATCCGATTTGCGGATCAGCATAATAAGGAAATCCGCCGCATTGCGATGGAGAAAACCAGGGTATATCCCAAATACCATTTTGTAAAAACCAATAATACCCAGTTAGCAAAATAGGCATAAACTGGCTATAGTCATGACCTAATTCGCCTTGTACGGATGGAAAGTAAGGCAAAAATATTTGTGCATAAATAAACAACAAAATTAAGGCAAAACCGCAAACTGCGTAGATTGGTTTTTTGGTCATTATTAAGGGATGAGTTTTATTTTTTGATTTTTACCGTGTGTATGCGGCATTTATGGTGCTTGTTATCCACAAATGATAACGCCATAAAACATGGTTATTGCTAGCGAGGAGACGCCAGATGACGCAAAGTCGAGTAAGGAGCGCGCCTTGCCCCTTACCCCCATTGTGATTAGTCTATTAGGATGTACAGAAATATTAACCCCCCGGTATCGGTAAAACCGGCATAACTTCCACAGATTCACCGGGAAAGATTGCGAAGTGCGGGTGATTTTCGAACAATTTGGCAGCCGCCTCGTGAGAATCTGCGCGAACCACCATATAAGCGCTCAATTCGTTGCTGATATCTACTATGCCGGATTCAGTTATCTTTTTCGTCTTGCCGAGTGGTCCGCCCATGACAGCAATCGCAGTTTGATGTTTCTCAACCCATGCTTTCCATGCAGCTATTCCTTCCTGCATCTTTGCGCCCCGTTCTTCTTGAGGAAGGGCATTCCATGCCACCATGCGAGGATTGGTCTTGCTACCAAGAAAAACGGCGAGATAGGTGTCGTTAGAACTCATAATGTGGCCTCGTTTTATACGTTATTTGGGTTTGAAAAAACAAAAACTTAGTGTAACGGTCCAGTCCAAGTACTGACGGAATTGTAGCAAAATTGACTTCAGAACAAAATACTAAATAAGAGGAGTTAAAAATAAGAGTTCAGTTTAGTTTTTAAACTTTTTTACTTTCATTTTAAATAAAAATTTAAGTAGCCTGAATTCTTATCTAGGCAATATAAACAAAACGCGCAATTAGTCGTTGACGAACAGTAGCAGGTTTTTCAAGAATCAAGCGGCCGTTTCCACTTTAGCAATTAATGAAGTTTCATCCGCCTTGCGTTAGAA
>CAVUMJ010000379.1:0-17774 GCA_963741375.1 uncultured Pseudomonadota bacterium | reverse complement strand
CTATCAATGCCCAAATAAAGCTCAGTTTGGGTACATCAGCAAAATATGAGATAAACATTACCCCGCTTGATCGTCAATTAAAATTGCCGCTTTGTGATCAGGAGTTACAAGTTTATCCTCAGTCAGGAGAAGTCAAGCCCGGTCATAACACTATTGCGGTAAAATGTTCTGGCAGCAACAACTGGCTGATCTATACTCAAGTTTATTTAAGATCATTTAAAAATGTAATAGTTCTTAACAAAGCCCTGCATCGAAACGATGTGATCAAACCGGAATATCTGCAAAGTGAAAATAGGGAAGTCAGCACACTGATACAAGGTTATATTGAAGATTCTGCTGAATTGGTTAACAAACAGGCAGCTAGAAATTTAGCCGCAGGCGCCGTGCTGAATAGTCAGAGTTATCAGGAATTAACGCTGGTAAAACGCGGTGACAAGGTTAATATACAACTAGGCAATCAAGGAATTTCAATTAGTGCTGCCGGAACTGCCATGAGTAATGGTATAAAGGGGGAAAGAATTAATGTTAAAAACCTTAGCTCACAAAAAGTCATACAGGCGGTAGTGATGAATGCCGGACAAGTTGCGGTTAATTTCTAAATTATGCTAAAGAATTCTGTTATGCTGTCGATAAAGATAACAAATACATTCTTTTGGAGAATTAGTTATGGCCATTGAATACATCTCCGGATCATCTATCAACAGGTCATCTTTGCCGGCTAATACCGTTAGCAAAGATCAGAATACTGTGACACAGCAAACAGAAAGCAGTAGCACTGCATCTGATACTGTCGCTTTGACCAATACTTCGCAGGGTTTACAATCCATTGTCGCCAGTGCTAAAGGAACTAATGTTCCCACTGTCAACGAAGAGCGCGTAGCTGCAATCAAGACGGCAATTCAGAATGGCAGTTACTCAATCAATGCCGGCCGTATTGCTGAAAAAATGCTGCAATTCGATCAACAGTTGCCTAATTCAACCTGAAAGATATGATCAATAAAACCTTTCCGATTACAGAAAAATTGTTAAGCCATATTTTATCGGCTATGCAAACCATGCTGGATTTGCTGAACAGGGAGTCGGAAAATCTGGTGTTAAGATCAGACCCGCATGCATTGTCCAATATAGTCAGTAATAAGCGGGAATTAGTGTCACTGCTTGAAGATTATACCAAACAGCTGGATCAGATTCTGGCGACAGAAAAGCTGTCTGCAAATCATCAAGGCATTTATCAGTATCTTGAAAAAGCTCAATCTGCCGGAATCAATATTGGCGATACCCGTTCGTGTTGGTCCAGTATTACTGCCTTGTCAAAAAAATGCCGTTCTTTAAACGAACAAAATGGCGCCAGCATTGATTTGCTAAGCCGCCATACTCAACGTGCCATACAGCTTTTAAAAGGCAAATCGCAACAGTCCGCTACCTATGGGCCGGATGGCAATACAAAATCTCAGGTATTTTCTCATACTATGATTTCAGTGTAGACTGCGCATAATTAAACTTAATTTGCCAGTCTGTCATGTTAGGAAAGTTTTTAAGCATCTTTGGTAAAACTTCAAATAAGGAAGTTAGGCGTGAATGGCTTGATGATGAGGGGATGTTTGTAGAAGACAATCCCAGTTTTATTATCGAGCTGGATAGAATTCATAAAATACTTGCCGAAGTTGAAACATATACCCCGCTTTGTACTATTCAGATAAAAGGTTTTGAGGAAAAGTACAATTCAACCATTTTAGGTGTTGAACCGGAAAGCAATGTGATTTTAATTGATGAACTGGTTCCCAAGGAAGGTAATTTGAAACTGAAAGATGCTGATGAAATAAAGTTATCCGCGTTTCATAAAGGCATACATTTGTCATTTACTATCAACCGGATTGAAACCGGCATATCCAGAGGCATTACTTTTTACAAGGCCACCATACCATCACGCATGTATTATCCGCAGCGTCGCAAAGGACTGCGAGTAGAGATCAGAAAAAGTAATGTACAATTTTACGGCACATCAGAACGTACCGGGGCGCCAGTGTCCGGTGGCGTATTTGATTTATCAAGAGGCGGAGCAGGCATTAATTTGCCAACGAATCGCGCCAGAGTCATGAGAGGAGACAGGCTGGTCAATTGTCAAATCAGCATTGAAGATTATTTGATGAATTTCGATTTTGACGTGCGCTTTGTCCGGCCTTTAGGCGGCGGCTCTTCCAATGTGCAAATCGGCGGGGTCTTTTCCAGTTTGACCTCCAAAAGCCAATCCAAACTCTCCCACTTTATTACATCCCTGGAAAGACTGGAAATCAGAAGACAAAAGTCTTAACGGTTACAAGCTTGTGATAAAATCCACTTTTTAAGTCCCGGTAGCTCAGCAGGATAGAGCAGCCCCCTCCTAAGGGGCAGGTCGGACGTTCAAATCGTCTCCGGGACGCCAATTAAATCAATGAGTTAAATTTCAAGGATCGTCCCATTTCTTGGGGCGAACGTGACTAAAACGTGTCATTATTCTTATAAGTAATTGAATATTCAAGGGATTGATAAAATGCTGGATACTTATCAGAAATTTCTGGAAAAACGGCAAGCTATTAATTCAGAAATATGTGTCGCGCCCTATAATTGGTTTGAATTGCCAAATAGTGTTGACATTGATTGGTTAATCACTCAGGTTTTATCCTGAGTGTTAAGCTGTCGAAAGTTCACATGAGTTTTAATAAAAAATACGTCCAGATTTTGAATTACCGATTTAGTTTATAAGTGGAGATAATAATATGTCGGTGTATGCTGAACAACGTCAGTTAATGTATTCACCTGAGTTAGTTTTTGAACATGAATTACTCGGATTACTTCGATGTCATGAGTGCTGTTATTTGACGCGCGATGAGTATATGTGTTCCGGGGAATTACTAATTATCCAACCTATTAAAAAATAATGAGCTTGTTTCCTGGTATTCAGGCTACTTGGAGTTTACAAATGATTAAATTGACAAAACATTCCTTCAAGGCTATATTTTTAACATGACATGGGATGTAGAATACACAAATGAATTCGAAGAATGGTGGAATAGTTTGTTGGAAGATGAACAAATTTCTGTGGCGGCAACCGTTCTGTTGCTAGAAGAGCGTGGACCAGCATTAGGTTTTCCGCATAGTAGCGGCATAAACGGCTCCAAACATGGTCATATGAGAGAGCTTCGTACCCAGCATGACGGCAGGCCTCTACGGACACTTTATGCATTCGACCCCAGACGAAGCGCTATTTTGCTGATCGGAGGCGACAAAACCGGCGACAATCGCTGGTACGATACCCATGTTCCCATTGCTGATAGACTTTACGATGAACACTTGCTGCAACTTCAAAAGGAAGGGCTGATCAATGGCAAATAAATTTTCTGATCTTCAAGCAAAAATGAAACCTGAGGCGCAAGCAATAGCTAAAGCCAAAGCTCAGGCCATGCTAGCGGAAATGCCTCTCAATGAATTACGGCAGGCTCGCGGCTTATCGCAAAAAATGCTTGCCGAGGTTTTACATGTGCAACAGCCATCCATTGCAAAAATGGAAAAACGTACCGATATGTATATATCCACTCTACGAAGCCATATTGAAGCAATGGGTGGAGAACTGGAAGTTGTAGCTCGTTTCCCTGATGGAGTGGTCAAAATTAGTAATTTTTCAGACTTGGAAAAAGGTGTGGCTGTCTGATTCTTTGTTCCGGCATTTAATTTCTCATTGGTAATTTCTTATAAAATTTGGTTAAAGTTGACCGTGACCAAAACGTGACGTAACCGTGACGGATGATTGGTAAATGTGTCGGTTTCTGTCATAACTACGCAAAGCGGGAATGTGTAAGTTGTTGTTAAATAAGTTAAATTATGGCGAATTTCCCGCTCCTAGGGGGCAGGTCGGACGTTCAAATCGTCTCCGGGACGCCAATTAAATCAGTGTGTTGTGTGAATTATTGGTTCTGTTATTTTGTCATTAATCCGCAACAAATCACACCGAAGCTTTGCCTCAATTCCACGGCTAATCCGATTAGCAAAAATCGACGATTTAAGACGCTTTTTATTTCTAAGTGTCCCTTAATTGTCCCATTAATAAATTAATTACTTTTAAATCAAATTAGATCAATAGCTAAGTAATTAAGTCAATCCCCTTGACAAGTCGAAGAAACAGTATAAAAAACTCCTGGGAAAACACGTTGAAAAATTGAGCAACCTGCAAAATCTACATTACGCTTCCGGCTGCTATGCCTTGCTGGTGATTTTTCAGGCGATGGACGCTGTCGGCAAGGACGGCGCTACTGCAGAGTTGACATGGAAGTTTAATGGACGCCTTAAGACATCTGTGCGCTGGCGAACAGACTGGTTTACCGGAAAGGTAAATAATAATTTTACAAATTAATCCGGCTGATTAGGTGGTTCGGACCAAAAATATTGAATCTACACGGTCTGTCCCCGGCAAGAACAACGACTATCAAAGCGAAGAAAACGTCAGAAGTTGATAGTCCAGAAGGAGAAAAAACAATGTCCGATGATAAACCTCTTACTGACGATAAACCTTTTATTCTTAAAGTTCCAAACCGTGCGGTTGAACTTTTAAAAGAATTCAAGACGGAAGAAATTATATTTTTCATGATCATTCTGCTTTCCGTTATCGGTGTCGGTATTACCGACTATGCACCTACGCAAAGCTGGGCTTATTGGATGTTTATGGTTGCCGCATTGGGTTTATCTGCGGTAGTGATAGAAAAGACCTTGTTACACCGAAAAGATGTTAGCTTTACCAAGTTATGGGTAACTCAGTTGCTCCATTGGGGCGCGACACTAATCGCGATTATTCTCAGCTTCGCTTTCGTTAAAACAGGCCGCATGACCTACGAGGGTTCCGGTCTGGTTATTCTCCTTATACTGTCATTGTCGACCTTTTTGGATGGATTTCACGTCGGCTGGCGTTTTTATATTGCCGGTATTTTCTTAGCCATTACTTCCATTCTGGCGGCTTTCGTCGAAGAGTACATGTGGATTTTACTAGTCATCGCAATAGCCAGTATTGTATTCTCCACTTATCTGGAGAAATATCTGACTGCAAAAGGAAATGAAATCCAGGAACCTTAACAAACTTTAAGAAGAGAAGTGGCTCCGACATTTAGAACAGCAGCCTTTAGTTTTTAAGTGTAACCTGCCGTCAATTATGCTGCCTTATTAACCGGAGGCAACATCCCGGTATATGCTTCATCAGGTGTTTTCCGATTCAGGCTTGAATGTGGCCGGTTTCGGTTATACAAATCAAAATATTCCAGAATGGATGATTTAGCTTCCTGAACTGAATCATAAGCATGTAAATACACGCATTCATATTTAACGGATTTCCAAAGCCTTTCCACAAAAACATTATCCCGCCAGGAGCCTTTGCCGTCCATGCTTAATTGACTGCCCTTAGCCTCGACGGCATCCACAAACGTAACCGCCGTAAATTGACTGCCTTGGTCTGTATTGACAATCTCCGGTACGCCATAGCGCTTAAAGGCTTCTTCCAGTACGTCCACCGCATGACAGGCTTCCAGCGTAATAGCAATTTTAGCTGCCAATACTTTGCGGCTAGCCCAATCGATAACTGCCGTCAAATAGACAAATCCTCTGTCCATGGGAATGTAAGTCGTATCCAACGCCCAAACTTGATTAGATTTATCGATTTTCAAGCCACGCAGCAAATAGGGGTAAATTTTATGTCCAGGATGCTTCTTGCTGGTTCCCGGTTTGCGGTAAATCGCCTGGATATCCATCCGCTTCATTAGTGCCGACACATGTTTACGGCCAACGTGATAGCCTTGCCTATTCAGCTGATCCCGCAACATTCTGGCTCCCATGAAAGGATATTTCAAATGTAATTCGTCTATTTTCCGCATCAGTTCCAGGTCTTGTTTGGATATTGGTTTGGGCAAATAGTAAACGCTGCTACGGCTAATTCCGACCAGCTTAGCTTGACGGTTTAGGGGCAGCTTATGCTTGCGGTCTATCATTTCTTTACGCTCAACAATCCCGCCTTGCTGAGCGCTCCTTCTAAAAAATCGTTTTCCAAGGTCAATTGGCCGATCTTGGCATGTAATACTTTCAAATCGACAGGAGGCTCTGTCAAATCGGGTGTTTTCCCAAAAACATCCGCTGATCGTTCGACTAATTGCCGTTTCCAATCCATGATTTGGTTGGGATGCACCTCAAATTGTTCCGATAGTTGCGCTAGCGTTTTATCTCCAGACAGCGCTGCTAGCGCCACTTTAGCTTTGAAAGCGGGGGAATGATTTCTTCTGGCTTTTTTAGACATTTTCTGCTCCAATTTTGATGCCCTTTCGGACATTTATACAAGCAGGTTTTTCACTTATCAAGGTGTTCTAAATTTCGGGGCCACTTCTGACAGCCCGGTGAATCACCTGACCAGCGTCGCCGACTGGTCTACTCGGAAGTGGACTTTTAATTATGGCGCTTCCGTTTCCGCAACGGCAGCGAATGGCGGCACGACTTTAACGGTTTCCGGTTTATCAATGTCGGCATTTGCTACAGGACAATCCGTATCCGGCATGGGTATAGCCGCTGGAACCACCATTACTGCCGTCAATACTTCCGCAAGCACATTAACTTTAAGTAAAGCAACCACGGCGGCAGTTTCAGGTAAGGTCGATGTCAGTACCGCTAACAGCAGTAATACCAATCTTATCTCTAAAACCGACCCGCTAAGCAATACGCTTGTCTATACCTATCAACCGAGCCATTTACTGTATCAGGTCATCAAACCGTTGCAACGCAACGGCCAATACGTTGCATCTATTTTCAATTACTATGCCAATGGCCGGGTATTTAACGATCAGGACAACCTGGGCAACACCGAGACACTGGATTACGACCTGTTCCGCCAGCGCACCCGCGTCACCGACCCGAACGGCAACGTGCGGGAATATGATTATGATAGCTACGGCAATCTAATCAAACTGATTAATGCTGATGGCGGTATCCAGTTTTTCACCAATCAAAGCGATGGATTGCGTTATCAAAAATTTGGTTCGCTTGGTTATCAAACGCAATATAACTATAACACCACTGCTAATTCCTGGGGAACCGCTTCAAACAATGGCGGGAATGTTAGCCAAGTGCAGGACGCTAATGGTAAAACGATTAGTTACACGTATGGCGCTTATGATCAGATTACCAGTGTTACTGACCAAAACGGCAATGTGACAACTACCAGTTATTTCCCCTCTGGCGCAACAGGATGCGGGCTGCAATACAAGCCAAATACTGTCAGCATCACGGCATATGGCAGCAGTACGGCTGTTAATGTGCGCAGTTATTGCTGGAATACCGATGGCACGGTCGCCAGCATGACGGAATATCCGGGAACCAGCAACAATCCTCGCGTGGCTACTTTAACCTATGATACTGCCGCTCACCTGAACGTGGCCTCCATTACCATCAACAACCAGACCAGCAGCACGGCGGCCACCATGAGCATTGTCACTAATTATCAATACGATAATTTAGGCCGCAAAACTTCTGAGTCCATCTTGCGCACGACTTATCCCACCACTGCCATTGCGCCGTTAACTGCGTCAACCGCTACTACAGCCCAAACTTTAACCACTCATTATCAGTATGACGCGTTGGACAGGGTAACGCTAACCGTCACCCCGGACGGTATTGCCCATCAAACCGTTTATGACGCTAACGGTCAAATTGCTCAGCAAAATACCGGCTACCCGATTATTGCAAACCAAACCAATACATCGCGCGGCGCAAACTGCGCCTCACCGGTTACTTTGACCAATGTCAGCGGCAGTTTTGTGCTTTGCACCGAAGCGACTAACCAATATGACGCCGCCGACCGCAAAATAAAAGTGACCGACATTTTGGGCAACGGCACGCAATATGCCTACGATAACAACAGTAACGTCATTCAGGTGACCGACGCCAACGGCCACGCCGCGCAATACCAATATGACAGCATGAACCGGCAAACGGCGGTGATTAACGCCAATGGCCAAACCACCGCCACGACCTATGATCTGGATGGTCATGCCACGGCGGTCAAGGACGCCAACGGCAACATTACCACCCGCCAATATGACCCGCTGGGGCGGCTTACTCAGGCGGCTGTCCAGTTAAGCAGCACCACTAGTTTTATAACCAGTTATCAATATGACGCCAACGGCAATAAAATCTGCATGATAGACGCCAACGCCAATAGCGGCGCGACGGCAACGGGCTACCAGCCGGTCAACGCCAACACCAACTGCACGGTTAAATACGTTTACGACCAGCTTAACCGCCTGACGCAAACGATAGACGCGATCAATACCACAACCAGCGCGGCTAACAACCGCACAACCAGCTATACTTATAACCTGTACGGCGAAAAGCTCAGCGTCACTGACGCCAACAACGCCACCACCAGTTATTTGTATGATGATTTGGGCCGCATGACCCAAACCACCGATCCTTTAACCAATATCGAAGCCTATGTAACTGATGAAACCGGTAACGTCATTAAAAAGACCGACAGGAAAGGCCAAGTATTTTTATATGCTTTCGACAGCATGAACCGTAAAATTCAAACCCTGAATGAAACCGATAACACGCTTAAAACCCGGACTTACGACCCAAGCTACGGCGATTTGCTGGAAAGCCAAAATAGCCACATCGCGTATACTTTTGCTTACGATAATAAACACCGCAAGATCAGCAAAACCGATAGCCGTTTGAATAAAACCCTGAACTGGACGTATGATCCGGTGAGTAACATCAAAACCAAAACCGATTACCAGGGTGACGTCACCACCTACCAATATGACAACAGCAACAAACTGGTGGCGGAAACCAATCCTGCCTATCTGGAAGTCAGCTACCACTACGATAACGGCGGCAGACTGTTAGACCGCATCCTCAGTAACGGCGCACGCACCCATTACGAGTGGGACGACGCCAACCGCTTAACGCAGTTGCAAAACACCACGGTCAGCGGCCATGTGGTCAATAATACCGGATACATCCGCGATGCCATGGGCAATATCCTGACAGCCACCGAAGCGTCCGGCACCAGCCAGACGCCAGGCGCAACCACCTATACCTATGATGCGGACTATCGCCTGCTCAGCGCCGGTTATCCAACAAGCAGTCTAAACGAAAGCTTTAGCTATGATGCCGTGGGCAACCGTAAAACCTACACTAAAGGCGGCACGACTTATTATTACAACCGGATACCCGGCAGCAACCGCCTGAAAAACATTACCACCGGCAGTACATCCGGCACGGTTTACGAAAGCTATGTTTACGATAATAACGGTAATTTAACCAGCATTAGCGGCAACCGCACCATGGCTTTGAGCTGGACCGCCAATAACAAAGTCAGTCAGATACAAGTAGGCAGCATCACGCCTTATACTTATCAATACGATCCTAAAGGTTACCGTATCCAGAAAACCGTAGGGACGGTTAATAAAAATTATTATCTGGAAAAAGGCAAGCTGGAAGCGATATACGACGGCTCCGGCGACCTGCAAGCCAAATACTTGCGCGGCAGCGTGATAGACGAAGTAGTTAACGGCTATCAGTTTGACAGCAATAATAACTTCACCAACTACAGCTTCCACCATGATAACCTGGAATCCGTGCTGGGCCAAAGCAGCCATGACGGCAACGTGCTGGCTAGCCAGGGCTATACCTCGTTTGGGACCATCATTAACGCCAGCGGCAGCAGCAGCAATAATATCTTGAAATTTACCGGACGGGAGCAGGATACTGAAACGGGCTTAATTTATTATCGAGCCAGATATTATGACCCACTGCTTGGGATGATGCTTAGTGAAGACCCTATGCGGTTTGGGGCGGGCGTTAACTTCTATATCTATGCCGGAAATAATCCTATTAATTACAATGATCCGTTTGGTTTTGATCAAACTTGTTATTGCTCAGCTATAACTTTTTCTGCTGTAGGGCCAAATCAAGCAACTGGTATAGGCGCTTTAGGAATTTCGCCTCCGAATGATTCTGTAGCAATTAGTCCCGCAGTATTTGGTTTACCTTATTCAACAATAGCCCAAAGAGTAGCTACTCAGAAGGATCTTATTAACAATATGGATGATGTAACAATTTCCGCACCTGGTTTATCTGAATATATGGATGGTGGCACAACTTTTACTATTGGTGATGTAGGGGATCAGAATATTCGCAATGCTACATCGCCACAGTTTGATATTTACAGATTTGCAACGCAGCAAGATGCGCTTTCATTTGGAAAGCAAACCGTACCGGCAACAATAACTGGGGTTCCAGATAATTGGTCTTGTCCATCTACTTGTACTACGACGCCACCCGCCGCCACCCCAACGGTAACAACTCCAACAATTAAACCGCAAAGCTCTAATGATGACGAGGAAAATCTAGCAGCAACAGAAGAAGAAAGTAATGCTTCACAGGAAGAAGCAAGTGCTGCTGCCGATGGAGGATTCGTTCTCTATCCAAATATGTCAAACACCAACCAACTTCAATCGGTATATAGAAAATAATTTATGAAACTATTTATTTGCTATTGTTATTTCATGCCACTGTTATTGATTGGCATACTTTTCAGTAAGGTTACGATGGCTAATGATGATACTGCATGCAATGGAATATGGTCTTCTTTTGCAAAATCACCTTTTATCAAGCAAGGCCAGTTACGTGAAATAATTTCACCAGATGGCAAATATATGATCAAAGCATCTAAAAATGGACTGGAATTTATATCTGAAAATAAATCCATAATTCTGGACAAGGTTATTGGTAATCCGCCTGTTACGGAAATATTGTGGGCAAAGGACTCTTCCAAATTTATTATTAATGAAAGTGATGGTGGGACTGTTGGCACATGGAGTACACATTTATTTTATCTTGATAAAGATGCTCTTCCTGTGCCAATAGACGTGCAAAGTGCTGTGATTGAATCAGTAAGAGAATTAGCGCAGTGTGATTCGCACGAACAAATCAATATGGGTACGATTGCCTTCTCGAACAATAATAAAGAATTGTTTCTTATTGCCGAAGTACCACCTCATTCATCATGCAAAAATATGGGAGAAATCGCTGGTTTTTATATTTCTATAGCCTCGTTGAAAATTGTTGAGCAGTTATCACAGAATATGATAAAAGAAAATTGGAATGATTACCTGGGTTGCCGCTTTATCACGACAGTTAATAGTGGACATAAAAGCAAGGTGCAAAAGGGGTCAGATTAGTTTTTATGACCTGCCTTGATGCGCAAATTTAACACTACTGCTCAATGCTAATTCGATTTATTATTAAAAGACAAGAAAATTTTAGCACAAAAAGTTATCTGACCCCTTTTTGGGACGACGCCAACCGCTTAACGCAGTTGCAAAACACCACGGTCAGCGGCCATGTGGTCAATAATACCGGATACATCCGCGATGCCATGGGCAATATCCTGACAGCCACCGAAGCGTCCGGCACCAGCCAGACGCCAGGCGCAACCACCTATACCTATGATGCGGACTATCGCCTGCTCAGCGCCGGTTATCCAACAAGCAGTCTAAACGAAAGCTTTAGCTATGATGCCGTGGGCAACCGTAAAACCTACACTAAAGGCGGCACGACTTATTATTACAACCGGATACCCGGCAGCAACCGCCTGAAAAACATTACCACCGGCAGTACATCCGGCACGGTTTACGAAAGCTATGTTTACGATAATAACGGTAATTTAACCAGCATTAGCGGCAACCGCACCATGGCTTTGAGCTGGACCGCCAATAACAAAGTCAGTCAGATACAAGTAGGCAGCATCACGCCTTATACTTATCAATACGATCCTAAAGGTTACCGTATCCAGAAAACCGTAGGGACGGTTAATAAAAATTATTATCTGGAAAAAGGCAAGCTGGAAGCGATATACGACGGCTCCGGCGACCTGCAAGCCAAATACTTGCGCGGCAGCGTGATAGACGAAGTAGTTAACGGCTATCAGTTTGACAGCAATAATAACTTCACCAACTACAGCTTCCACCATGATAACCTGGAATCCGTGCTGGGCCAAAGCAGCCATGACGGCAACGTGCTGGCTAGCCAGGGCTATACCTCGTTTGGGACCATCATTAACGCCAGCGGCAGCAGCAGCAATAATATCTTGAAATTTACCGGACGGGAGCAGGATACTGAAACGGGCTTAATTTATTATCGAGCCAGATATTATGACCCACTGCTTGGGATGATGCTTAGTGAAGACCCTATGTGGTTTGGGGCGGGCGTTAACTTCTATATCTATTGCGGGAATAATCCCGTGAATTCTAATGATCCTTCGGGAAAAGTTAACATATTTGTTGGGGGCTTTGGAGATACATCATTGAGTGGTGGCATAGTCTATAACTACTCTCGTTTCTCCGCTCCTTCAAATGGACAACAAACCGCCTATTTTTCATGGGATCAAGGCTCTGACATTCAAGATTTCATTAACAGTCAATCTGCAGATGAGCCAATCAATATTATCGGGCATAGCTACGGTGGTGATACTGCCGCAGAAGTCACTGCGGATTCATCTCGCGCAATTAATATGCTGGTTACTGTTGATCCTGTCAGTATGTCACAACCCAATTTTACAAGTGTTGCCAATAATTCGGCTTTGTGGGTTAACGTAAATGCCCAGCCATCCAACTCCATGCAGCAATCAAATGTTATAGCTGGTGTTGGTGGTGCATGGGACAGCGATACAGAAGAATCTGCGGATATATCAATTAACGCAGCAGCCAATCATGCAGATTTTTCAACAATGATGAATTCTGCACAAGTTCCTTATCAAACGCCAGCAATGATGCTTAATAATCCAAGTATTGCTGGTTTACCTTCTGCAACTGCGCCAACAATATCTCCTTCATCATCTATTTCGTCAAGCGTTACGGCAAGTGAAGATGAGGCAGATAGTGAAGCTGCAGCTGATGGTGGGTTTGTGCTATATCCAAATATGTCAAATACAAATCAGATTATGTCTGTTTATAGCAAACATTAATCAAATATTTTTTGTAAAATGATTAACAGAATACTTTTTAGCGTTATCTTAATCTACTTGTGTTTTGCATTGTCTGGGTGTGGGACATTATTTGCGCCAAGTATTGATGATCTTAAGTTTGTTTCTGCAGCTTTTATAAATTTGAAAAATCATCCTGAAATTTTAACTACTAGGGCGGATAAAACAAAAATTGAGTTATTACAAATTAATTTTACAAGTGGGAATGATTTATTAAGCATTGCTCGTGATCATGAGTTTTTTCTGTCTTATTCTATTTTCTTTTGCAGTGATGGCCCAGAAAAAAATACATCGCCATTAGATCCTTTTTCACCTATTTATTTTTTTAACACCGAGCTATCTGATTATGTAATAAATGACACGAACCTTAATCTTGTGTCCCAAAATGGATTATATGAGTATAGGATTTTTATTGAGGCTGCACGAAATGCTCGCATTAATGTTATTCAACAAAATGTCCCAGCATATAATCTTCATTCATTATCTGAAAACCTTTGTGTAAAACTGCATGGTGGAAATATGATTGGAACGTATTTTGATTCTAATATTCTCACTATCCCAAAAGAAGAGATTTTATATGGAATTAATCGAGATTAACGCGGGCGTTAACTTCTATACCTATGCCGGAAATAATCCTATTAATGTAAATGACCCAAGTGGTAAAGATGGCGAGATGGTAATCTTTCCCGGATATGTAATAAATTATAATGGTTATTCAATACCTCTAGTACATGCTGGTGTTGTTTCGATTGATGATACTTCAGGAGCTGCAAACTATTATCAATTTGGCTTATATGGTGGGCAATATGGCAACGTTCAAGGGCCGTTTAATGTCGGAACAGTTCAATTCGACAATCAAAATAATCCAACACCTTCATCTTTAGCGGCTGTTAATCAAACTGTATCTGCGAATTATGGACAAGGGATTACTCCGACTACTGTCTATAACAACACCGCTGATCCAAATGCGATTGCACAGTATGCAGCGAATCAACAGGCTAAATTTAACAACACAACCGTACACTATCAATCCTTTTAGTTCTACACCGTTTAACACTTGTATTACTTTTGCTTGGAATGCTCTCCAAGCTGGAGTTAACGCTGCACAAAACAACCAAAATTCGTCAAATACTCATGGAAATTCAACTGAAGAAGTACCGACTCTTATGGAAGAAGACCCAGCGGTAAGTACACCGGTAATTCAGCAAAATAGTAACGCCGATCAATCTGCAATTGATGCCGAACAATCCGCTGCTGAAGCTGCACAAGCTCAAGCTGATGGAGGATTTGTACTGTATCCAAATATGTCGAATACTAATCAATTGCAATCAGTCTACAAAAAACATTAATGTAAATTCACATGATGAATTTTATTCAATACCATACTGTTGCGATTTTCCTTATTTTTGGCATAGTTAACATCAGTTGTAATTCTATGCCAAATCAGCAGTACATTATAGTGTCTGATTCTGTGCACATTGCCGCTAATTCAATCGTTTTGATTAAAAGCCCTGAGACTATATCGACTCCATATTATGTAAATACACTGTGTTTACAACCAAGCGAACCCAATAGATTATTACAGCACCTTGAAAAAGGATTTGGTATTTTGTCATCAGATGGAAAGCAGTTATTTACTCCTAAAGTATTACTTCGTAATGATAATGGTGATGAAGATTTACTCGAACCAAATGGGTATCAAGGTGGCATTGATGGTCAATTTATTTGTTTTACCCTAAAACGTATAAATGACCATGAAATTTATCATAACTATCACTCTCCTTACTCGACTGTAGCTATTACGAGTCCTTACGATCTTTTTCTAAAGAAAATTACTTGGTTTAGTGGTAATAAATGATTTTAATTAGCTCAGAAATATTCAGTTTCTACACATCGATTTCTTCAAGCGTTACGGCAAGTGAAGATGAGGCAGATAGTGAAGCTGCAGCGGCGGCTGATGGTGGGTTTGTGCTTTACCCCAATATGTCGAATACAAACCAATTGCAATCGGTTTATCGGAAATAATTGAGATATTTATTCATTACATGAAAATCATAATTGTTTGTTGTTTACTGCTAACTGGTTGTGGTACGCTTTTTGCGCCAAATATCGATGATTTAAAATTGATAAATGTTAATATCGTCAATCTACTGGAAAAACCGAAAAATTTAGAATATCCAATGAATCGTTCTTCACAGGAACTATTAGAAATAAATTTTATTAGTCATAAAAATTTACTTTCTATAGCTCGTGATCATGAATTTAATTTATCGAATAAGATATTTTTCTGTACAGATGGCCCCGATAAATATACTTTCGGTTTGGGTAGAGGACTTTCAAGTGTTTACTATTATAATAACGACAATAGTCAATCCTCTGATATTGTACTTTATGATGAAAACTTTACAATATCACCGGTAAATGGAGTATTTAATTACAGTGTATATATAGCATCAAATAATAATGCTAGAGTTAATGCAGTTGGCGAAAAAGTGCCTGCGTATGATTTACACAGTTTACCCGATAACCTCTGCGTCAGAGTACAAGGTGGGAATATGTTAGGCACTTATTTTGTTTCAAATATTTTTACTATTCCTACAGAACTTATATTGGATGCAATACGCAAGTACAACAATATGAATACCAGCCAATTGAAATAAATGAGATATCTAGTTCATTACATTGTAAGCAACATCAAAACCAAAACAGAGTATTGAAGTGGAATGGAGGTAACTGACAAAACCTACTAAAATACGATGGAATTCAATCGGACATTAGATTTACCTTATATATCAAATTAAATTAAATCACATAAATTATTGATTGTTAATGGTTTTATGCTTAAGTTTATTGGATTTCGGCTCAACCTGATATACAATTAACCGGCCCTTCACAACTTGCTAATCCAAATAATTTTGTTGGGCCTCCAAGACCAACGCCATCCCTACAGAATAATTTATCATTAAATGATGATGAAGAAGAAAACCCTGAAGAAGAGTTAGCATCAGAAGATAGTGCAATTGATGGTGGTTTTGTTATTTATCCGAACAAGACAAATAATAGTCAGTTAAAGAGTGTGTATAGTAAACATTAATAATTATTCTGAATTTTAATAAAATTTTCTGTTGTTTAGTCAAAATGCCTATATGACAGCTACCAATTTTATGAGTCTGTATAAAGGCGTGTATGTTTGTGATTAGAATCTTAAGTTTATTATTTATTGTTGTCGTTTCTACAAATAAGCTGTATGCAGATGAGGCCTATCCTGTAGGAACTACTTATTCTAAAATTGGAGAAGACTTAATGCAGCCACCATTATGTAATCTAACTGAAACAAAATATAATTGTGCTGAATTAAAAAAATTTCCATATAGATGTCTGTTGATAAATGATAGAGGCGATTTTCTTTCTGCCGGATCATATTTTTCAGTCGGAAAAAATAACTATTACCAACTTATTTTGAACACATCATATGGTGCGGCATTAATTGTTAAATCTAGCTCAGATGAAAATCTGACAAAATTTTATTTGGCAGTTTCTGTGTATTCAACATGCGATGATTTAATATTTGATTTCTTTCCCGTAGATACCACTGATCAGAATACAATTAGTTATCCTAATCCATCGCCAAGTGAAGTTTCTAAAATACGTTTAAAACTCAAATACTTTTATAGTGATCCCTCTGAAGGTGAATTCAGACTGCCGGATTTAAAGGGTCGCGCAAGCGGTGTTAAAGACAAAATTAATGAAGACATCGTGTTATTGCGCGCTATGCGTTATTCAATACCCAAGATTTTTAGCAATGCTGAATGTGCTAACCAGCTTGAGGAAATGAGCAAAGAAGTTTGTCGGGCTTTATATAAAGATTCAGAAATTAATTATTTAGTAGACGGCAAAATTAACGATAATTCATGTAGTTCGCTTATTAATGGTGAAAATGAAAAATCGTATAAAGACCTTAAGAAGTCTTTAAGTGAAGGAAAGCTAAACAAGTATAATAAGCGCTATTCTCGCTGTCCAAATTAATAATTTCAATGGTATTAAGATTATAATTAATATCATTCTTTACTAAAGAAAAAATTATGACGCCGAATTGTCTGGAATTGACCAATTAAAACACAAAAAGAAGATTGATAAAGGTGATAATCCTATTGAAAAGGAACTTTTAAAATAAACAGGAAAGACAACTGTTTTACTAAAATTGAACTGGTTTGATAAAACTAAACCTCATACTGTTAAATGCTAAATAAAATTTTATATGTTATTGGTTTTTTTATCTTTAGAAGCCGCTTATGCAGATTCGTCCCCGCAGCCTCAAAACGACTATGTAATCTGTTCTGCTTCTAAGCTTAATTGTTCTTTCGTTTCTTCTCAAGACAACAGCAATGGTTGGTCTGGCTGATGCGGACATCTAATTTGCCGAAAGTGATTACAAATAAAGGAGTATTTTATTAATGGCTAAAAAGCAAACGATCATCATTGCAGTAGTAGGCGTGTTGTTACTGGGTTTTCTATTAGTTGCTGTCAACAAACAGCAAAATCATAAAGAGCCAGCGCCGCAAATTCCTTCTTCGATTGCTATGCAGAGCATGGCGAATCAAAAATGCCCCAAATTAATTCAAAATAAAACTGGCTCCCCTGTCTACGCTCCATCCAAAAGCGATACCGATCAAAAAGCAAGCAATACGTACCTGCCACTGCCGCCGCTCAACCATCGTATTGCTGC
>CAVUMJ010000378.1:0-3067 GCA_963741375.1 uncultured Pseudomonadota bacterium | reverse complement strand
TGAGTTCCTGCGCCTGGGGCCTGATGGCATTGGGGTTCTTCATTCGTCGCGGCGGCGGATTTTGGCCGTAGGCTTTTCCTCGACCCTTCTCTTGGTAGCCGACGCTTGAGGGCTGAAGCCGCCCATGCCGGGACGGCCGTTGGCGTGTTTCACGCCTGGTGGACGAACAAAACTGGCGCCTTCATGGGACCTGTTCGGCTTTCAGCAGGGTGCTCCGGTCCCAATCAAAGCTGACGGTCGCCGGCACATTGCAATTGTAAGAAGCCTCGGATCAAACCGTTGGTGTCGATGGCTTTGAGCGCGATGATGCTGTTGAGCTTTCCGTGGGCGTAGACCCCGGGTAACCACATAATCGGCCTTGGCTTCTTGGGCGATCTTTCTGGCGTCGCGCGACAGAGCAAATTCGTCAGGTGTTTTGGTGTTCCGAGCGATCGGTGCAGGACAACTACACAGCCGCCCTTCCACCACACGGAACCCTCGCTTGGCCAGGCAGCCGCCAACCTGTTCAGCGGCGATCAGACAATCCATCCGTTTGGTTCACGGCACAAAAAACCAGAGCCGGCTTGGCGGCGAAGATGTTTATCTGATGCCTTTGTACATCAATTGGCAATGGCAAGATTTCAGCGCATCTGTTTTTGAAGGTGTCATTGCCCCGTCCGGATACTATAAAACAGGGGCATTAAATACCGGACTTAACATCTGGACATTTGACCACAATCTTGCTTTGACCCTAAAATTACCGGCAGAGAATGAATTATCCGTCAATCTTGGATATATGAACAATCTAAAAAATTATGCTACAGGCTATCACAACGGCGACGAGTTTCATTTAGACTACACTCTCGGACATTACCTGACCCCTAAGCTTGGACTTGGCATAACAGGCTCTTTTTACCGGCAAGTCAGCCCGGATCATGCCCCCATCAGTATTCTGGCAACAACTCCCACCGGGGCATCCAGCATTGGCCCGGTATTAATGTTTGCACCTCATCTTTTTAATCGAGAAGTCACTCTTAGCTTAAAGTGGCTGCATGAATTTGATGTTCAGGCTCGCCCTGCCCAAGATTATCTGATTTTCCGAGCAGTTTGGTGTTTTGAATAATGCAATTCTAGAAACCGCAGCTGGGCAGATATTTGTTCTTGCAATATCTGCATACACCACTTCCCTGTGGATAACAGATATTTGCTCCTGCAATATCTGCATACACCACTTCCCTGTGGATAACACAATCGAGAGTGACTTTTCCAGCATAACCGTGACTAACTTCTCAAAATTCTGCACCAACTAAGTGCCTGCGCACCAACTCTATACACAAAAAATCATATATGGGTTTACCAAAACCGCTAATTTGTTTATTATTGAAGTCGGCATGAAAACTGCAGATCAAAATGTAAAGCTGGTCAATTCTAAAGAATGATTATTGGCTATTTACATTTTCTTTTCAGAATGAACAGTTTATTTAACGAACTTTTTACACAGGATTTAGTAAATTAAACATCAACCAGTTTTAACTGATTCGACTTATATAAACTTTCAATTTCTTAAGAGGTATTGGAAATGAGCACAACATTTTTAATTTTATTAGTGGCCTTGTTAGCTGGAGTTGGTATCCTGACACTTCGCGATGCGCCTTTTAGACAAAGTTGCATAAAATGGTTTTATTTATTTTGCGGCGCTTTAGCTTGGTATACCATTGAAACCGCCACCAGAAACGAGCCTATTCATATCCCGATGCTAATCGTGTTACTGCTATGTTTGATTCCTATGATAATAGATAGCCTGCTGATAATGTCCAAAAGCACTAATCGCAAGCTATAATTCAAAACAGTCAACATTATTTAGCTGTTTAGCGATAGACTTTTGTTTGTAAATCATGGCATTGCCAAGCTTTTATCAATGCTTGGCAAAACCGCTCAACTCGATTGATTTTTGGCTCGGATGCATCGGTAAAGGATGCATCCACCACCATATATGCAATTTCAAACAATCCGCTTAATTTCCTCTGTTAAACTCTGCATTTTCCATAAGCAAAATTTTTGACAAAATCCACAAAGCAAGTGATATTTAATCTGAAATTCTCAGGTTGACATAAGCTAGAACGCGGTTTTCTAATTGGATTGCAAGATGGTTTTGACGCACATTGCTGCCCTAAAAACCTTGCAATTTTACGTCTTGGCGTCAACAAATGGGAGATTAATTTGGGAGAAGTTTCGATGGCGATGCTGACATACACCACAAAAGTGCTGGGATACACCTACGGAGTACGCGCCTGTTTCGAAGAACCGGATGCGCCAGTGGAATTTCTGGATGCGGATAGTGAATGGGTTGCGACAGGCCATGTGGTCAGAGATTTTGATCGCAACTGGCAAAATGCTTTGAAATGGGAAATCTTAGGCGGCGAACCTGCCAATGCTGCAGATATGGCAAAAATTGATAAAGCCATATCGCATGCTTTCTGTAATGAACAGCCAGCCATGAAAAGCCTGGAAAAATCAGCTTATATGGATATTTATTTAGTTGGCAATCAATATGTTGCCATAGCTAAAGACAAGTTTAGCGACGGCTGCGGTTTTTATCAAATTTCTGAAGGCGATGTTGTGGATATGTATGACGGCACGGTTTGCGAATTTAAAGATGACGAATTGATACGTCGCAAAAAACAGTTTTTTGGCATGTACGGAGTCTCAACTGTTGAAGAAATGGTTTCATTTGAAAATTTTGATTTTGGCAATGGCTCTGAAACTCTGGAGTCAATTACCGAGAAACTGGCCTATCCAAAATAACCTTCTTCTCTAAACCAGGAAATTGCATCGGCTATAGCGGTTTGAGCCGGACGGGATTTATAACCCAGGTCTCTTTCGGCTTTAGACGATGAGAAAAACATTTTATGTTTGGCCATCCTTAAGGCATCCAGATTGACACGAGGTTCGTAGCCGGTGAAACGTGCACAAATTTCCATACCTAATGCAATAGGATAAAGCGCATGACAAGGCAATTTGATTTTTGGCGCGGGCGGCCCATCAATTTCCGCAATAAGGCCAAGAATTTCACTTAAGGTGAGATTAT
>CAVUMJ010000377.1:0-4304 GCA_963741375.1 uncultured Pseudomonadota bacterium | reverse complement strand
CGAGAAGGTTGGCGTGCCTTATCTGCCCGATCGAATTTCCCAACTTTCCTTTACACTTGACACCATTCCGCGTGCCACTATTGTGGGAATTGCACCAGTGGGTGCGACGTCGGCGCGTTTTTTTCTGCACCTTATTTTCTGCTGCCTGCGGCCGAGGCGAGCGGCAATCTCGAATCGCGAACCAATGCGCTAGCCCGGAACATCGTGGTGGATGAAAGCGGACAAGCGCAGGGGGTCGCTTACATTGATCGCCAAAGCAGGCGGGAATTCGAGGTCTATGGCCGCGCCATCGTGGTTGCGGCATCGTGTCTTGAGACGACGCGAATCATGCTGAATTCAAAATCACGGCATTGGCCCACGGGTATTGCGAATTCCAGTGGACAACTCGGGCGCAACCTCTGCGACCATCTTTACGGGATTGCCGCGTCTGGATACCTTCCACAACTCGTGGGCCAGCCCAGCTTTCCCGACAATGTTTCGGACAGTTCGATCGCCTGGATGCCCCGCTGGCAGAACCTGCTTCATCCCCGCGAAGAGAAGTTTATTCGCGGCTACTCCGTCTATCCCGATGGCGGATGCTGGGAATTTCCCTCATACCAGGATGAGATCGAAGGCTTCGGATCCTCATTCAAGCGCGAGATCAAGCGCCGATACCCCGCGCCCATCAGCATGATGACACAAATACCAACTCTAACCTCGCCCCAGAACTTCGTGGATATCGATCCCCAGGCCGTCGATTCCTACGGCGTACCAAAAACTCCGCGTCCATTTTCAGTGGGGCGCCAACGAACTAGCCATGTGGGAGCATAGCAAGACAATGTGCGGTGAGGTCATGCGAGCGGCGGGCGGGAAGTGGATTTCGTTGCCGATGACCCCGAAAGTCCGGGTTACAGCCAGCATGAAATCGATGGATTGTTACTTAACAACGGATAAAAAATCCCAAGCACAACTCCGCTCAATACAAGCAATAACAAGCCTAAGGCCAGCCAGCGTTGATAATTAATCTTATTCATTATGGCCGCCAGCCGGCGCTGCCGGTTCCGGAGAGTTCGCCACTTCCTCAGCCTGAGTGGGCTTGGAAGGCTTGGCGCTAACATCCACGCTAATTTGGAATCGCTCCAAACCTGTGACTTTATCCTGAGTCAGCGGTGACACAAAGCTGGCTTTACTGAAATACGGATCAGCTTCCAGTAATCCTATCAACCCTGACGCCGCAGGTGACTGACCATGAATTTGCATATGTTTGTCGGAATACTGCAGATTTGTTAAGGAGGTATCGTCCTTCAGTATATGCGTCAGTTCGTTTAATATTTCAATCAATTCCGGAGATTGGTCATGTATATTCAAAAGCCTATTGGTTTCATCCTGTAAGGCGTCGATTTCTAATTGTTCATCGTCAACTACTCTGGTTTGTTTTTCTATCAGTTTTAACTGGCTTTTTAAGTTCTCTACTTGTTTGCTTTCATTCCAGACTGGAAAAATTAATGCGGCAAGCAACATAACAATTAATATCAATCCCAGCACCCAATTGAGTAATTGCCCTAATTTGTTTGTTACCGGTTTAAAAAGATCAGGTAATAAATTATATTCCAGTTCAGGATGGCTATCGCTTAAAGGCTTAAATTCAACAGCGCTTGGCTGTACTCCGATCGCATAAATAAAAGTTAATTGCTCTTCCAAAATATGTTGCGGCGTCAAAACCAATAAAACTTTAACTTGTCCTTGTCCGGTCTTACCCTGCGGAATTGCAACAAAATAAACTTGATCCGCCTTAAAAGGCGTAATGCGATCCAGCTCAAAGCTAATGACTTGATGCAGATTTTCCATTGCAGCCTCAGGCAAATACAGAGTTTTGGCAATTGCCTGCGTCTGGTTTAACGACAGAATGCATTTGGCTTTTTCTATTATTGGAAACCTTAATTTAAGATGTTGAAACTGTTCAACATCGTTTCTTAAAAGATATTGTTTAAATAACGGGGTTTTAAAATTGCCTTCCCGAAAAAAACTAACGCTATACCCCCTGTCGTCAGAAATAAAAATCAAATTGCCTGAACGATCGCTCAGCAATCCGCGCACCCTGGCCGGCACCAAAAAACTCAGCTCCTTTCCCCACCAATGAAAGAAACCTTTGAAATCAATATCGATTGTTGTTTGTAAATTCATCTTGAACCAAAATTAACGGTGAACTAATATCTTTAAACAATGATAACATCGGCTGATTCTGTTGCCAGTTAAGTACTTGATTTCTAGCCTGAGCTTGAACCGGAATTCCGCCGGGACTTAGCCCTGGAATTCCGCCGGGGGGTTGTCCTGGCGCTCCCGCCGGTGGCTGACTTGGATTTCCGCCGCCTTGTAATTTTGTCACCGCTTCAAGTGTAGCCGTCCCGCCGTCTTCCGTTTTGACTTCGACAAAAATAGTGTACGCCCCATTGTTATTGTCAGGAGCACCGCCATTATTCTGGGCGCTTGGTGGCGGAGCCTGATTATTTGTCGGCGGATTTGTGGAACTGGTCGGCATATTGCCACTCATTAAACTGTCATTAATGATGGCGGCCAAATCAGGACTCGCCATCTCTATATTAACTTGGCTTTGTCCCGAATAAATTGTTATCCAGGGCTTCAGTTTGTTAAACATTTCAATTTCCATTCCCATAACCATCTGTAATTCATCAATTGTCTGAAATGGCATGTTTCTTGGGCCGTAGTTTAAACCGGCATCCGCATATTGTTTCTTTTCCGCACCCTGAATCCGTGTGTCATTATCTTGATCCTTCCAGTCCAAAATTCTGTTAAAAATCATTTGCTCCTCAAATGAATCATTAGTTACTGCCTTTATCACAGCCGATAATTGATTATCGTCAGAAGCGTTAATATCCACTTTGCCTGTTTCAGCAACAATTTTAATTCTGACTTCACTACCATCGACCCGTCTAAACTGATAGATACTGCCATCTGCCAGCCATCTATCTTCTTGCACAGGATTCGAGAGCATATACTGTGCCAATGAAAAACCGCTTTCAGTCAACGCCTTCGCCGCCGCATTATTTTTTAAAGCCATAGTCACTGCATTTTCTCTACGCAAACTAAGGGCAAAGCTGCCAGCCATCAGACTTAACAATGTTAACATCCAGATAACTATCACTAACGCGAAACCATTTTGATTTTTTTTCATAGAGTTATCAACTCAAATTAATCCTGCTCAATAACAAGACCCATTTCAAAACAATGGAAAATGGAATCAAAAAAGTCATTTTCATGACGCTTAATTAACCGCATTACCTATTAGCTTATTCCCGTCAAGCAAACGGTCAGGCAAAAAATTCATTGATCAGTTACCTGCATAACCAACTGTCCAACCAAATTCAAATATATCAGCCTGTATTTGCAATTCGTTAAACATCAAAAATGATTCTTGAATCAACTTCATCATTAAACTGTATTAATTTTCAAACATGCATGAAATGATAAATGCGGTATGAACTAATCCTTATCAATTTCTCCATCTCAAGCAAGTTCTAGAAGATAAGTATAGAAGGAATAATCGTTGAGTTATCTGTCATTTAGCAAATATTTTTAAGATAGTGGCTTAATTACTATTTCCAGAGGGAGCCATCGGGCCAAGCAGTTGACCGTTAATTTTTACCGGAATCAGCATATCCGGCCAAAAACTGCCATCATCAAGCTGAATTCTAATCTTGACCAGAGCCGGTAAATGATCTGTTGGCCCCCAATTTTCAGTCCAGCCTGTTACGCCATTGCTAGGGTCCTGCATACCGAAATAGGAAAAAGAAAAAGATTTGACATGGTCCAAAATCGCTTCTACATCTGTTTGATTCGCACCCATTTGCACATAAGGGGTTAACGAAACCATAATCTTGGCGGAATTGCTATCCATAGCCACTGTAAATATCTGCAATCCTTTACGGGCGCTACTGATAGGCAACCCGGCAACAAACCTGAGCGATGCCGGATGGCCGACGAACTCCACACTTGGCAATTGCCCATTTTCTTCGTCGGATAAATCAATAGATAACACTGATTGAGCTAAAGACGAATAACTTTGAAAAATTGATACACTATCGCCTTTTTATTGGTCTGAATCATTTTTGCCTGGCCGGCATTCCAGGTTTCAGCAGCAATTCTCATGCTACTAAACAGCAATACCACTAAAACGCCCAGCAAGGTCATGGCTATCAGCATTTCTATTAAAGTAAATCCTTTACGCGTCGGCCGGCCATAATCAGTAAATTCCTATAAAAACTTTAAAGACTCTAACTCGATTGATCTTACTCGCGGCCTTCGTC
>CAVUMJ010000376.1:0-5343 GCA_963741375.1 uncultured Pseudomonadota bacterium | reverse complement strand
AGAACAGCTTGGTTATGGTCATACCATGTACGACATGGATGCAAATGTCATAGGTAAGTGGTTGCATTCTCCTCATGCCGTACGTGTGACTTATCCTAATATTGCCAGAGTGATAGTGGAGTGGCTTAAAAATGGCATGCCGAAAATTGATAAGGAATTTACAGAAAAAGTCTGGGATTCGGTTGAAGTGCTACAGGTTAGATATGATGCTTAGCCAACCAAAGATTGATTAATCTGAATCTTCGGCTGGGATTAAGGCCTTTAATTGCAGTGACAATAGCGTTTGGGCGCCGATTGTCACAATTTCATCATTTGGTTGTAAACTTCCGGTTACAAAAAAACCGTTTTTGTCCGGGCTGAATTCCGGAATTAATTTTTTAACGATCATATTTTCTTTAGTCTTAACATAAACAAATGCTTGGCCCAGATGCCATACCAAAGCGGTTTTTGGCACGATAACGCCGGTAATATCCCGGCTGTCATTGTTTATCCAGGCTGTAATGTGTGAGCCGTACGGAAGTTTTCTGCCTTTTGATTTGAAAAAATATCTTTCCCCTTGTGAAATGGGATCTATTTTGGGTGAAGGTGAAATCAAAAAAGCCTGAATGGCGTTATTGCGTTGTCCTTGTTCGTCAATGAGAATGCTATGTATTTGAGGATTTAAATGGTAGTTTACAGGTAATGTAATTTGTAACAATTGAGTGCTTTGATTTAAAAATTGTTCTGCATCCTTACTTTGTGACAAAACAAACCAATCGGTTAAAATATTTCCCCATTCCAGGCGGCTTGATGCCAAAATTGCTTGTTGCTGATAGTCGCTGGCATTTAGGTTTGCTTTCTCAGAACGCCATAGCGCTTCCTGTTCTTGCAGGCGGCGAGTTGAGACAATTTCCTGTTTATGCAAGTTTTCGGTACGGGCAAAATTGAGCTGGGCTTCGATATATTTTGCTTTGGCGCTATCTTGTTGAGCTCGGGTGGCAAGGAATTGTTGCCTAAGTTGGAGTAACGGCTCCAGGCTAATAATGGTTCCATATGCGGTAATTTCAGGTTGTTGATGAACCGCTGCCAAAATTTGTGTTTTGACGCCGGCTAAGATTTGAGAATTTACGCTTAATTTAATAATTTCGTCATTGTCTGTCTTTGAGGTTTGGTTAATGCTAACGGATGCATGATTGTCATCATCATCAGCTACCGCCATATTCGGGGTGCAAATTGACAGGCAGAGTATTAAACAAAACAGATCAAAGGCAATGCGCATTGGAATGAGTGGATTAGAATAGATTAAGATGAGATTATAGAGTTTAGAAACACGGGAAGTAATTTTTATTGTTTTAATTATAACCACTGTCCTGATTGTTATTGCTGATGTAAGCAGAGGAAACAAATGAATGAATTATCGGATAATTTGAAATTTGCGCCCACACATGAATGGGCTCGACTTGAAGACGGGCAAATTGTCAGAGTGGGTATCACTGATTTTGCCCAGTCTGAACTGGGTGATATTGTGTTTGTCGGCCTGCCGGAACTAGGGCGGCAAGTTAGTTTTGCCGAACAAATTGCAGTGATCGAATCAGTTAAAACGGCTTCGGATCTTTATAGCCCGGTTAGCGGCACAGTTGTCGCCATTAATGAAGCCCTGCTGGATGAGCTTGAGCAGATTAACGAACAGCCTTTTCAAGCCTGGCTGTTTTGTATTAATACCGAGAGCCCGGAAGAGTTGGAACAATTGATGGATGAGGCTGCCTATCAACAAATGGTTGGACAATAACAGGAGAAATATGGCATATCAAAATGCAAAAGGTTTTAGGCGTTTAATTAATGCCTGTTTTTTTTCTATAGCAGGTTTTAAGGCAACTTGGCAACATGAAGAAGCTTTTCGTCAGGAAGTGGCTCTGCTTATTATATGTACCCCATTAGCTTTATGGTTAGGTGGCGACAATATTGAAAAAGTCTTATTAATTGGCAGCGTCGTTCTGGTGCTGCTGGTAGAACTATTAAACTCGGCAGTAGAGGCAGTGGTTGACAGAGTTGGGTTTGAACATCATGAGTTATCGGCACGGGCAAAAGATATAGGCTCTGCTGCTGTGATGTTATCCCTGATTTGGGCTGCTACTACTTGGGCTTTAATTTTACTTTAACTAAATAGGAAACATATGAGCGCATTAATTTCCGGATCTATGGCATATGACACTATCATGGTTTTTCATGATAAATTCAAAAATCACATTTTGCCGGACAAAGTCCACATTTTGAACGTGTCGTTTCTGGTGCCGACTATACGCCGGGAGTTTGGCGGTTGTGCAGGTAATATTGCTTATACGTTGAATTTACTAAAAGAGGAAGCCTTGGTCATGGCTACCGTTGGGCATGATTTCGAACCTTATGCGCAATGGTTGAGCCAACATGGCATAAGCAGTCGTTATATAAAGGTGCTGGATGATCATTATACCGGGCAGGCTTATATCACGACTGATGAAGAAGCCAACCAAATCACCGCCTTTCATCCTGGAGCAATGAACTTTTCTCATTATAATGCCGTTCCTGGTGATAGCAGCATTAATGTTGGCATAGTCTCGCCGAACGGTAAGCAAGGTATGCAGGAGCATGCCGAGCAATTTGCCGAAAACGGCATTCCGTTTATTTTTGATCCCGGTCAGGGCATGCCCATGTTCAATGGCGAAGAATTACTGCGCTTTCTGGATCTTGCCAATTACGCCACTTTTAACGATTATGAGTCTGAATTGGTGCAGGAAAGGACGGGTTTGACATTAGAGCAAATTGCCGAAAAAGTCGATGCGTTAATTATTACCTTGGGCGGAAAAGGCTCCAAAATCTATACTCATGGACAATCTATCGACATTCCGCCTGTCGAGCCGAAAAGGCTCATGGATCCAACCGGATGCGGCGATGCCTATCGAGCCGGTTTATTGTATGGTTTAATTAACGATTACAGCTGGGAAGTTACCGGCCGCATCGCCTCATTATTGGGCGCCATTAAAATTGAGCATAATGGCACGCAAAATCATGTGTTTACCGTCAACGAGTTAAAACAGCGTTACCGGGATGCATTTGGGACTGGGTTTTGAATTTAAATCATACTCAACAATTGTTGGCATTAATGGCGCGGCTTCGCGATCCGGAAAAAGGTTGCGCCTGGGATGTTAAACAGGATTTCAATAGCCTGATTCCTTATACCATTGAGGAAGCTTACGAAGTAGCTGATGCAATCGAGCGCAACGATTTCGAAGATTTGCGCGGGGAATTAGGAGATTTGCTGCTTCAGGTCGTGTTCCATTCCCGTATCGCTGAAGAACAAGGTTTGTTTGACTTTGAACAGGTTGCATCCACTATCAGTGAAAAGCTGGTGAGCCGGCACCCTCATGTTTTCGCAGGCGTCAAGTTTGATACCGATGAACAGCGTAAACAAGCATGGGAGGAGGCCAAAGCTAAAGAGAGGCGGCAAAAAAATGTCGGCCAAAAGCCGGAAAGTGTCTTGGCTGGCGTGGCAGCCAGCTTGCCGGCTTTGGTGGAATGCGAAAAAATTCAGAACCGCGCCGCCAGTCACGGCTTTGACTGGCCGCAAATAGAGCCGGTGTTTGACAAGGTCAAAGAAGAATTGCAGGAAGTCCATGAAGCCTGGCAATCGGATGATCAAGCCCATATTCAGGAAGAGGTGGGGGATTTATTGCTGGTGGTGGTCAATCTGGCCAGGCACTTAAAAGTCAATCCGGAAATTGCCTTGAAGCAAGCCACTAAAAAATTTACTCGCCGGTTTAAATATATTGAACGCCAAATTGAGGCATCAGGCCGTAACTTGCAGGATTGTCAGTTAGCGGAGCTGGATGCTTTGTGGAATGAGGCTAAAAAACTGGAAAAGGCTCAGTTAAACCAAATATGAAATTTGGCGGTAAATTATTTATTGTTTTGATTGCGGGTTTATTCATGCAATCAATTGCCTGTGCAGAGTTGTTAGGCAGTATGTCCGATGAAACGGCTAAACTTCCGGAGCAAGCTCCAACAGTTGATGAAACCAAGTCCAAAATTATCTACCGGGTAATATGCTCTCCGGAGACAAATGACTCGCCGGAATGCGGACAACAACCGGTTGAAGACTATCTAGACCCAACATCCGGCAAAGCTTCAATTGTTGAAACAAAAGACGATTCTAAATTAAGCGAAGCACAGGTTAATCTTGCTGAAGAAAAACCGCTGCATCATGCATCAGCCAAAGTTAAAACCTCAGCAAAAGCCAAAAAGAAATCAAAACACGGCAAACATCATCACCATAAGAGAAAAAAACACAGCAAGTAAACTGGAAAAGTTCAAATTGCTTATGGTTCCCGTTAAAGCTCAGATGCAAATTAACAGAAATTGGCAATTTATTCGACGCGCCATTAAAGCCTTAAAGCTTCTGTGGCTCAAATTCTTACGTTACAGGCGGCTGTTTCATATCCAATATTGTGGAAAATTCGCGAGATGCGATGCGGTTATTTTCGGTTAAGCCGCACTTTCCATCACGTTTAACGGCGTCCTAATACCCTTGTCGTAACCCCATTTCCATACCCATCGGATTGAAGGGGCAGTGACCTTCCCACCGGCACAAAAAAGCCGGTGTTACCCGGCTTTTCTGAAAAAGCTACAAAGCAAACGATTTACGCATAGGTATTGATTGTTCCACCTTTGCTGCCATCATTATCACCATCAGAATCCGAACCCGAACCCGTTGGCTGCACTTGAGCCGGCGTCTGCTGTTGAGGGGTTACAGTAGCAGACTTTGGTGTCTGTACGTAGGCACTTGTTAATGCCGGATTTGTTGCAGATATAGACGACATAATCTTCTCCTTTTGTTTGTAATTTGCCAGTCAACATTCAACCGACAACTTGTTATCGGCAAATATCGGAAAAACTTTATTTGACTTGATGTCTATGGTATTACAATACGAATGCAGCTGTAGTCATGACGAAATATATTTGCTTTTCAAAGTTGGCTATTTCGGCTTTTGATCAACGAAAGTTAAGCGGAACAACCAAATTTATGCCGGGAGACGGCGGGGGTAGATATTGTACTGGGGGTGGGACATAAACCGGTTGCGCATAGCCATAGGGTTGCTGCGGATACATAGGTTGCTGATAAGCTCTGTAGCCGTTTCCATAACCCCTATGCCGGTCCCAATCGTCACGATCACCACCGCGCCAACCACCTTCATGCCGGTCCCAATCGTCACGATCGGCAAGTACTGTAGATATAGGCAAAAGATTTAGTGTCGAAGCAATAATGAGTCCAATTACGAATTTACTTCCATGCTTTCGAAAAAGTCTGGTAATCAGTTTTAAAGTTTCCAT
>CAVUMJ010000375.1:0-6772 GCA_963741375.1 uncultured Pseudomonadota bacterium | reverse complement strand
ATCTGCTGGTGAACGGGGGCACAGAGGTTCCTGGTTATTTCATGAGCGGGCCACCTGCCCACCCGCCATCGGCAGAAAAGCCAGGACCCCCTCAACTCAGGATCCGCGCAATGATGGGGCCCCAGAAAGAAAGGTCGGGTTTGCGGAAGGGCTGATTGTGGCTATAGCCAGGCACGATCACGACTTCACCGGGTACGGGGCAACAGGCGGCGAGATCGCGCGCCATTTGAACGGGAAAGAGGCGATCATTTTCGCAGTGGACGACCAGTACAGAGACACGGCAATCGCGGAGGGACTCTTGCGCCGGCCATAAGGGCGGAACGAGAGGGCTGAATCTGGCAGGGAGCCCGATGGCGCAAACGGCATCGCGAAAAGACGTGAACGCGGCGCAGAGAAAAAGGTGATCGGGCGCGGCCGTATTCACGATTGCGGCGGCGGGACCGCTTCCAAGAGAAAAACCAAGGATGGCGGTTGGCAGCGGGTGCGTGAGACGCTGAAGCGTTTGGAAGGCGGAGAGTGCGTCGAGATCGAATTGCGCGCCGCCGGGGTGTCCGGTGCTGCGGCCATAGCCCGAGTAATCGAAAAGCAGCGACGAAACGCCGTTTGCGGCGAGAAGCTGCTGCACGGGAAACCAATGCTGAACGGTTTCGCCGATGCCGTGGCAGAGAAGCATTGCGGCTCGTGCAGGGTTTGCGGTGGGCTGAACGAACACCGCATCGAGAAGATTCCTGCCGCTGGAAATCTTCAGTGGCGTCGCCGACAAGCCGGGCGTGTCGCGGGAGCCGGGGCCGACCCACTAGCAATACGTACTCGTCAAGGTTCGCGGCAGCAGACCCGGCTCCCGCGACACGCCCGGCTTGTCGGCGACGCCACTGAAGATTTCCAGCGGCAGGAATCTTCTCGATGCGGTGTTCGTTCAGCCCACCGCAAACCCTGCACGAGCCGCAATGCTTCTCTGCCACGGCATCGGCGAAACCGTTCAGCATTGGTTTCCCGTGCAGCAGCTTCTCGCCGCAATCGGCGTTTCGTCGCTGCTTTTCGATTACTCGGGCTATGGCCGCAGCACCGGACACCCCAGCGGCGCGCAATTCGATCTCGACGCACTCTCCGCCTTCAAAACGCTTCAGCGTCTCACGCACCCGCTGCCAACCGCCATCCTTGGTTTTTCTCTTGGCAGCGATGCCGCCGCCGCAATCGTGAATATGGGCCGCGCCCGATCACCTTTTTCTCTGCGCCGCGTTCACGTCTTTTCGCGATGCCGTTTGCGCCATCGGGCTCCCTGCCAGATTCAGCCCTCTCGTTCCGCCCTTATGGCCGGCGCAAGAGTCCCTCCGCGATTGCCGTGTCTCTGTACTGGTCGTCCACTGCGAAAACGATCGCCTCTTTCCCGTTCAAATGGCGCGCGATCTCGCCGCCTGTTGCCCCGTACCCGGTGAAGTCGTGATCGTGCCCGGCTATAGCCACAATCAGCCGTTCCGCAAACCCGACCTTTCTTTCTGGGGCCCCGTCATTGCGCGGATCCTGAGTTGAGGGGGTCCTGACTTTTCTGCCGATGGCAGGTGGGCAGGTGGCCCGCTCATGAAATAACCAGAAACCTTGGTGCCCCGTCGGATCTAACTTAACTCAGTAGGTTACACGTATTGCTTATAGTATTTAGTAGGTTTTATCGGCTACCTCCATTCCACCTAACTTCTTGAATCGTCCCGCCTAAAATCAACCGCATTTATCCGTCAGCGCGTTTTGTGTTTTCCGGTTCTGCTGGTTTTCATGATTTCCGGCTTTAAAGCTAGCGTTCAAACAGAATTAAACTCGTTTTTCTCCTATCTTGCCAACCAAGCCGATCTGACCCGCGCCGTTAGCGCTTAAGCCTTCTCTAAAGCACGTAAGCAGTTTTCCCATTTGGTTTTTGCGCATTTAACCTAGAAGCCGCAGTTGGACGTAGCCGAGGATGCCATTTTTAGGCCGTCTGGCAAGGCGCAACGACGCAGCAAGGCCGGCCCCTGTAAGGAGGCGCAACGCAGCAAGACGGCCTGAAAGTGGTGGCATCGGGTGTGTAGCGGTCTCACCTGATAGGTGAATAGATTTTTAGGCTATTTGCAAAATAAGGTTGGAATGAAAACCGATAGGCTTTATCATCAATTCGATTGAGTGGTTGGAATTCGACTTTCGGATAATTCATAGCTTGGTTGGGTAGAAGCTTGATCGTCTTGTTACGACCCGTTGCGGTCATTGGTTTATAAATCCGAATGACGGCTTTAGTGCGTATTTCTATCAAATTGTAGGGTGGGCAATGCTTTTCTGCCCACCATTCGAAGGCAACAGCTTTATCCTCGTGGGCACAAAAAGCGTGCCCACCCTACCGGGCTTCAGCTATGATCTAGCTACAGTAGATCTAGTCCTAATAGTTTATCGAATGTTGTCCTTTGCAAATTTATCAATAGCATCAAGCAATTTGTGTACATCAGTATATGGATTCAGGTGATAGGGTTGTACTTTAGAAGGATCAGCCGAAGCGAGTATATCCCTGTTCATTTTTTCAGCCCGCTCTCTAGCCTTATCTATACAATTATTAATTTTATTAAATATATATTTATCCCCTTTTGAATAATTGGATAACCCTATTTTTCTACATTCTGCATGCAGGCTGCTATTCTTTATCAAGTCATCGTAGCAACTATATGGCGCACATGTGTCTTGAAAATGTAAAATCAACCATAGTTCAAAACAAACATTAGAGAATCCTATATGAACATTATTGCTTTGGGCTTTTTGATAGGCCTCCATGTGCAATTTATCTGAATATTTATGTTTGCTTTCTCGGTCGTATACAACCCAAAAAATATCGCCATCAGGATGTTTATGCTTTTTGTCCGCAACTGCTTCATCAACTAATTGTTTAGGTGTATTTTTCTTGGTCGGAACAATTTCAATAATTTTTAACCTTACATTTCCAGGATAATTGTTGCCAATATATCCATTTAAATAATTTGGTTCCGTCTTCGCGCCTTCACAATAAATATGTATTTTCGGAAGTAACTTTTTTTCGATACGCTCCTTATCTTTAGGCATCAATCTCTCCGCTATTCGCGAGCAAACTTACTAGTCCTTCATAGTTAATTACGGGAACAGCTCCAAATCGACCTTCTGCATACCATTGATTGAAAGGGCTTTGGGGTTTTACTTTGTTTTTGTCAAAATCGTCAAGAGAATAGAGGGTGGTAACTCCATTGATTTTTTCTGTAAACCAGATTTGATCACGACGAAAATATTCTGATGACATCAGATTGATATTATGCGTTGAAAAGATAAGCTGAGCATTATTCTTATTAACGCGAGTGTCATTAAAAAGCTTAATAATTAATTCGGCCATAAATGGATGCATACTATTATCAAGCTCATCCATGATCATAACGCCGCCATCCTCCAACGTCTCGATAATCGCAGGCGCAAGATCAAAAAGTTTAAGTGTTCCAACTGATTCTAGTTTTCTATCGAAATATTCTGTATTTCCATCGTCACCAGAGTGATTAAAAAATGCCTTATTTTTGCTATCTTTTAAAATAAGCTGCTTAAAATCCTCTGGCATATCTTCTGGAAGCTTTATCGGTTCCGACTCCAGGGATTCTCGAACTGAAATTCCAGTAATACCAGTATCTACTAAAGATAATAATTTAGCGGTTTTTTTAACCAATTTTTCGTCTTCTAGCCAATTGAGTTTTGAAAGCCTCTCGTCTGCACCTATATGCATTAAGTTTATTCTGAAATAGTTATAAATACTTTGTAACATTTCAGGGGCATCAGCACTACTTCCGGCTTTCGATAGATAAGCGTTGTTTTCAAAGAATGCAATACGCTTCCTTCCGCCCTTAAGTGAATCACCAAATTTAATAGTTTGCCAGTCATCATTGGCGTCTCGATTAAATAAAACGGCAGGTTTTCGGCTTCGGGATTGTGGGAAATAAATCAGAGATTCATTCACGATTCGTTTAGCTGTAAATTCCACAACATATCGAAATCGTTGTTTATTTACTACAAATTCAACTTCAAATCGCACTGGTGACAACTTGCAAGTCTTTGATAACAAGAATGGTTCGTAGCACCGTATTTGGTCACCTTCTTTTAGTCGCTCTGAAAAACTAATAATGTACCGTAATGTTTCAAATGCCACTAAAATATTTGATTTTCCAGACGCATTTGCACCATATATCCCCGAAGTTTTTAGAACTCCAATTTTTTCGTCCTCTGGATAAGCAATATTGTCAGTTAAATGTGTACCAATGTTTTCAGCATGTAGACTGAATGTTTGCTCATCTCTTATGGAGTGAAAATTAGATATGGTTAGGTCTATGATCATTTTTTCATTCGCTATGAAGGCTATTTTTGTAGAAATTCAAGCAAAAATTAGCACTTGAGCGGCTTTTCGTCAACTTTTGAGTTGAACAACTGTAAAACAGTGTTGAAAATTTGCAAGTAAAGAGCTACCTAATTTGGCGACGACGATGATAAATCAATAATTTACAGGTTTGTATACCACCATTTGACTGTAAAAATAGACGCTGACAGTGGCAAAAATTGGAAGCTGTTTTACAGTCCAATTCTGCTACACCTGCAACATCGACGGTTTCCAGAGGACATATAGAACACAGTGATGACAGGCTCGGCTACAAACATAGAGGTCAGCTACACAACCAAAACCAGCCGCTGGTGAACAATGTTTTTCAGCTACCTGGATGTCGCAAAATGGCCGGTAACGAGCATTGATAGTCCAACCAACTTTTGCACATAACAAGCTATTGTGTACACCAACGACCCAACCATGTTTTGCACATAACGGCGCAATTAAAAAAATGAACTGTTCTGATTTCCAACCTTAGAATGCAAATAGCCGATTTTTATAACAAAATGTCAGCATTGTTCTACCTTAGAGTCACCAATGAAGCGGTCAACTGCGGTTTCTAGGATTATATCTTTGCCAAAGACAGACCACGATTAAAGAGATATCGTTATCCGTGGGAGTAGTTCAGTTTGAAATTATTTTTTATTGATAAGAAATGCTTTGATTAGTGCGCCTGTTGGTATTGCAGAAATTAGTCCGGCAAGCACCTCTTTTCCATTAATAGCAAGAAATGTTGCAGACCCAATACAGATTATGCAGACAATAAACCTAATATTTGACCTAGCGTATCACTTCTAAAAACAGATTTTAATTGCTTCTGTTAAGTGCGTTTTGATGATTTTGAGAAACAATATTGGCTTGAAGAGTTTGCATTTCCAAAGATCGTCTATGCAACGATTCTTGTTCGGCAAGAGCTATTAATCTTTCGGCAGAGCCAGGAACAAGATCGTCAAAACCTTTAAGCATTTCAGGAGGCGGAATTGCTCCTTGATAAAATGCGGCAGTTTGGGTGTGGTCGTGGCAACCTGCGTGGCCTGATTTTGTTGCTGCTTATTGTTTTGACGAGGAATTGGCCTTTTTCCCATTATTTTCTATCACTTTCTTTAAATCCAATCCTATAGCGTTCCAATCAGAGGATAAGGCTTCTAAGTCTGTTTTAAAAACAGGTTGCAATGGTTTTACTTCTGTTCTTTCCGGCGCAGCGAAACTCCCAAAAAGCATTACAGGCGCAGCCATACCTTTCCAAAAGCCATTTATAAAGACCTTTTTCGTTGAATTTGAGGTATTTATCAATTGTATCATAATGAATTTCGGGTTAAATTTTTTGATACTTATAGACATTATAGTAAAAAAATGCTACAGGTCTGCGACAAAATGCCGCGCAATGGCAATATTTGCAAGTTCGATGAATTCTAGTTTTTAATTGACTTTTTAATAAGGGCCGCGCTTTTTTATCTCTGGCTCCGTAATCAAATTAACAATATCCATCAACTCCTAAACATGATCTGTTAAGCCTGCAGCCATTGCTGGCGTTATTCTAAGCGATTTATGAATTTTACAATAGTTGTATAAGCTGATTGCGTGCATATGATTTTCAAGCTTTTTACTGAAAGCATTTGAATATCGTTGACATGAATATCGGGAATATCGGTGACAGACCACGATTAAACAGAAATCGTCACACTCCACATATTGACAAAAAGCGCATAGATCGTATGAAGAGTCTCAAATCAATACGTAAACAGCCAGATGGTCAATGCCGAACCTATCGCCACCACCAAACCGCGTATCAGTTTTTCCGGCAGGCGAAACATCAGCCAGCTGCCCAGAAAGCCGCCGGCGATGCCGCCTATGGCCAGCGCGGCGGCGGCAGACCAGTCTATCCGATCGGACGTGGCAAATATCAGCACCGCCGAAGCATTCATGGCCATCGCCAGCATATTTTTGGTGGCCGTGGCCATTCGCACTGCCTGACCGGCCATGGTCAGCGTGGCGAGCATTAAAAAGCCGATGCCGCCGCCAAAATAGCCGCCGTACACGCCTATCATAAATTGCGCGCCGGCCAGAACCGCTACAGGCAAGCGCCGGGCATGCAGAGGTTTTCTTAAAAAACTACCCCAGGCGAACAATGCGGTGGCAAATAAAACCAGCCAGGGAACCAGCTTGGAGAAAATCTGCACGGGGGTGATCAGCAATAACAACGCACCGGCCAGACCGCCGCAGACGCTAAGCGCAAATAGCCAGCGCAGTCTGAGTTTGCCCACGTCGCCGGCCAGTTTGCGTCCGGCCAGACTGGAAGTGATCTGGTTGGGAAATAAGGCCACGGTGGAAGTCATATTGGCGGCTAAAGGATTTAAACCCGCCAGTAATAAGGTG
>CAVUMJ010000374.1:0-5738 GCA_963741375.1 uncultured Pseudomonadota bacterium | reverse complement strand
ATGTTTTTTGCCAACCTACTTCGTTTCTTAACATATACTCCAAGGTCAAAAAACTGGACTGAACCCCTGCCCGCCAACTGTATCCTCATCCAACGCGACGGAAGGGAGATCTTCATCGAAGATTCCGCCGCCGCGCTTCACGATCGGGAAGGGCAAGTCACGGGGGCGGTGCTCGTTTTCCGTGACGTGAGCGATAAGCGGATCATGCAGGAGAAGCTTGCCCATGCTGCCGAGCACGATCCCCTCACCGGCTTGCCCAATCGGGCCCTCCTCAACAGATCGTGTGACCCAGGCGGTCGTTCCTAGCCGGCGGGAAGGCCAGGAGCCACGGTCCTGTTCATGGATTTGGACGGCTTCAAAAACGTCAATGACTCCCTCGGACATCTGGTTAGGCGACAAATTCCTGCAATCGGTAGCCAGGCGCCTGCTCGATTGCAAAGCAATAACAGTATGGCGGATACTCCAACAATTCTTTGAATATGCCAGACAGTCCGAGTTTGCCGCTCTATTTCAGCATTTAGAGGCTTTTCTTTTCCAAGATTGATACGAATAACTACCTTACTTTCAGACATAAATTTTACCTGATCCACAAGCCATTAATTTGCCAATCACATCCAACTACATAAAAACTATATACACTAAACACAATGGAACAGGCATGCCGACATTAGCAAATAAGCACGGGAAATAGTTTCCAACCCCCAAACTCGTCAGACTGCATTTTCAGTATTTCGATTTATAAATATAGCATTTTAGTGCCAACATTATATAATTAACACACTAATGTTTTGGACAACTCAATGAGTAAGCTAATCGAACAATTTATAGAATCCTCTGCATTATATGGCGGTAACGCCAGCTATATCGAATTTCTTTATGAACAATACCTGATAAGCCCTGAATCTATCAATAGTAATTGGCGTCAAAAATTTGATGCTATTCATTACGGCGCTACTGAAGACACGCCTCATAGCGTCATCGTGGAACGATTTAAAAGACTGGCTATTTCCGAACCCGGACGCCTAGCTAAAATGCAGGGTTTTACGGAACAAAGCATTAAAAAGCAATCAGGCGTAGCCAGACTGATTAATCAATATCGCGTCAAAGGTCATCAAATTGCCCAAAACAACCCTTTAGGCAAAACCATACACATGCCTGCAGACTTGGAGCCTATTTATTACGGCTTGACTGAAAACGATATGGATACGGTATTTGATACCGGAGGCTTATGCGGCATGGACCGCCTGCCCTTACGCCGCATCATAAGCACATTAAATGAAAGATATTGCGGCAATATTGGCAGTGAATTCATGCATATTGTTGATGCAGACTCCAAATGCTGGATAAAAAATAAACTGGAAGGCGTCAGAACCGATTTAACCAGTCATCCTGAGAAAAGACTATGGCTGTTAAAGCTGTTAACTGCGGCCGAAGGTTTGGAAAGATTTTTACACCGCAAGTTTGTCGGTCAAAAGCGTTTTTCACTGGAAGGCAGCGAGTCGCTGATCGTTATTCTGGATGAATTGATTCAAAGAGCAGGAGAAAACAAAGCGAAGGAAATGGTGCTGGGCATGGCTCATCGCGGCAGGTTGAATGTGCTGGTCAACATCATAGGCAAAAGCCCTGCCGTACTGTTTGGCGAATTTGAAGGCACCCAGACCTCGACCCCCGGCGCCATTACCGGAGACGTGAAATACCATATGGGTTTTTCCTCAAATATTGCCACGCCTGGCGGCCCTATTCATCTTACTTTGGCTTTTAATCCCTCCCATCTGGAAATCATCAATCCTGTTGTCGAAGGCTCCGTGAAAGCCAGACAGGACAGACATGGAATTGGCGGCATAGACGCCATCGTGCCGGTATTGATTCATGGCGACGCCGCCTTTGCCGGTCAGGGCATAGTCATGGAAACCCTGAATATGTCCGAAACTCGCGCTTTTAATACAGGTGGCACGGTACATATTGTGATTAATAATCAAATAGGCTTTACCACCAGTAACCCTTTTGACGCCCGCTCCACTCTTTATTGCACCGATGTGGCCAATATGGTTCAGGCCCCGGTATTTCATGTCAATGGCGATGACCCGGAAGCAGTAGCTTTTATTTCTCGTGTTGCTTTGGATTACCGGATGAAATTCAACAAGGATGTGGTAATTGATTTAATCTGTTATCGCCGCTTAGGCCATAATGAAGCGGACGAACCCGCTGCTACCCAGCCTATGATGTACAAAATCATTAATCAGCTGAAGACCACCCGGCAAATTTACGCCCAAAAACTGATTGCCGAGAAAATCCTGGATGATCAGGCTGTAACGATCATGGAGCAGGAATACATGCAAATGCTGAACGAAGGCCAGGCTGTTTCCCGCCCTATTATTGAAAACAAATCCTATTCCTATTCTGCCCGCTGGCTAAAATATCAAGGCAAACACTGGGACACACCAGCCAAAACATCAGTAACGCTGGAGCTTATTCAATATTGCAACCAGCGCCTACAGGACTTGCCGGAAGGTTTTGTCTTGCATCCAAGAGTGAGCAAGGTCATGGATGACCGCCAAAAAATGGCAAACGGCGAAATTGGTCTGGACTGGGGGTTTGCGGAAAATATGGCTTACGCCACTTTGTTGATGGAAGGTTACGATTTACGCTTAACAGGTCAGGACATTGGCCGGGGAACTTTTTCGCACCGTCACGCCATCCTGTTAAATCAAAATACCGGCGAAAACTACATCCCTTTAAAACATCTTAGCGACAATCAGGCCCGGCCTCAAATTTTCAACTCCCTGCTGTCTGAAGCCGGAGTACTGGGTTTTGAATATGGTTACAGCTCAACCATGCCGGATAAACTGATCATATGGGAAGCTCAATTTGGTGATTTCGCCAATGGCGCCCAGGTGCTGATAGATCAGTTCATTACCTCCGGCGAATCAAAATGGGGGAAATTAAGCGGTCTGGTCATGTTGTTGCCGCACGGTTTTGAAGGCCAGGGACCGGAACACTCTTCGGCAAGAATTGAACGCTATCTGCAATTATGCGCTGATCATAATATTCAGGTTTGTACGCCGACCACTCCTGCACAAATTTTTCATCTGTTGCGCCGGCAATTGATCAGAGAATACCGAAAACCCCTGATTGTGATGAGTCCTAAAAGCTTATTGCGGCACAAACTAGCCGTTTCCAATTTAAGCGATCTCACCGAAGGCGGGTTTTTACCTGTAATAGGTGAAATTGATAATATCAACCCTGAACAGGTGACCAGACTGGTGTTGTGTGCAGGCAAAATTTATTATGACTTGCTGGAAAGCCGCCGCCAGGATAATCTAAGTCATATTGCCATCATACGCATTGAGCAATTGTACCCTTTTCCAAAACGTTTTTTCCAGGCGGAAATTGAAAAATTCGGGAATATCAAAGAAGTTATCTGGTGTCAGGAAGAGCCTGAAAACCAAGGCGCCTGGCATCAGAGCAGACACCGATTGATTCCCTTATTTGATCAGGACACGCCAATTCGTTACGCAGGTAGAATTGCCTCGGCGGCGCCGGCAGTAGGCAATTATAAAACCCATTTGCTGGAACAAAAGCAAGTTATTCAAGCGGCTCTGTACGAAAGTTATTAAGGAAATCACCATGAGTTTTGAAATATTAGCTCCAAATCTCCCTGAATCCGTTGCCGATGCAACTTTGGTAAGCTGGCGCAAACAAATCGGCGAATGGGTGGATGAAGGAGAAAGTCTGGCTGATCTGGAAACCGATAAAGTGATACTGGAAGTACCCGCGCCAAAATCCGGTTTCCTGTTAAACATCCTTAAGCACGACGGCGACACCGTCTTAGCCGGAGATGTTCTGGCCTTACTGGATGTCCAGCCTGCTAAGACAGTGCAAAGCAAACCCTCCGTCACTGCAACAGCTGCGGAACCACCGGCTCTTAGCCCTGCTGTGCGCAGATTGGTGGCGGAAACAGCAGTTGATCCCAACATCGTTCAAGGCTCCGGGAAACATGGGCGGATTCTCAAATCTGATGTGCTTGAATATCTTAACGAACAACAAGATGCGCCTGAACCTATCATTCCGGAGACCGCGCCAGCCGTGTCTACTCCGGGTTTTGCCAGCCTGCGCGCGGAACAACGGGTGCCTATGACCCGTTTACGCGCGAAAGTAGCTGAACGCTTGCTGCAAGCCCAACAAAATGCCGCGATGCTCACCACTTTTAACGAAGTGAATCTTAAAGCAGTGATAGATTTGCGCAACCAGTACAAGGATAGATTTGAGGAAAAACATACAATCAAACTGGGTTTCATGTCGTTTTTTGTCAAGGCTTCAATTGAAGCGTTAAAACGATTCCCGGCCGTCAACGCTTCGATAGACGGCACCGATATTATTTATCACGGTTATTACGATATCGGCATTGCCGTGTCTACCCCGCGCGGGTTGATTGTACCGATACTCAGAGATGCCGATCAACTGGATTTTGCCGGTATAGAAAAAGGCATATATGAGTTTGGCACTAAAGCCCGCAATGGCTCAATTAGTGTGGAAGATCTGAGCGGAGGCACATTTACCATCACCAATGGCGGTATTTTCGGATCGATGCTTTCCACCCCTATTCTCAATCCTCCGCAATGTGCGATTTTGGGTATGCATGCCATCAAAGACAGACCGGTAGTGGAAAACAATGAAATTGTCATACGCCCTATTATGTATCTGGCTTTATCTTACGATCACCGTCTGGTGGACGGTAAGGAAGCCGTACAGTTTTTAGGCATAATCAAGGAATGCCTGGAAGCTCCGGCGCTTTTATTACTGAATATTTAACCATGCGTTACATCATTATCCCTGTTACTGCTTATCAACAAAACTGCACGCTTTTAATATGTGAACAAACTAATAAAGCGGCTCTGGTTGATCCTGGCGGTGATATTGATGTCTTAATGCATCATGTCAAACTGCAAAAAGTCGATCTGGAATCCATTCTGATTACCCATGGACACATGGATCATGTTGGGGGTGTTGCGGAATTAGCCCGCAAATTTAGCTTGCCGGTTATCGGTCCTCAGCAAGAAGATGACTTCTGGATACAAAACTTGCCGGAACAATGCCGGGCATTCGGCTTTCCCAGTACGGCAACTTTTACGCCGACCCGCTGGTTGAACGATGGAGATACCGTCAATGTAGGGAAGGAAATACTACAAGTCATTCATTGCCCCGGACATACACCGGGACATGTGGTTTATTTCAGCCCTAGCATGCGCTTGGCTCTGGTTGGCGATGTGTTATTCAAAGGCTCAATTGGCCGCACCGATTTTCCTAAAGGTAATCACCAAACTTTAATTGATTCCATACAGCAAAAACTTTGGCCTTTGGGCGGCGATGTGGTATTTATTCCAGGACATGGGCCAATGTCAAACTTTGCCGAAGAAATGCAGAACAATCCTTATGTTGGGGCAATGGCCTATTAATTTACAAATGAAATGAGTTACTGAGCCGGCTCAGCCAACAATTCCTCTACTTTGCTGCGAAACTCTTTGGCCTCTCCCGCTCTAAATCCGTAGTGAACGGCACGAATCACGCCTTTACGATCAACTAAATAAGTAGAAGGCATGGCCTTGACTTCAAAATCTTTAGCGCATTGACTATCTATGTCTGCTGCGACCAGAAATTCTGGCGGAGATTTCTTTAAAAAGGTTTGGGCATCTTCCTTGTTTTCATCCAGGTTCACCCCTAACACTTGTAAACCCTTG
>CAVUMJ010000373.1:0-5734 GCA_963741375.1 uncultured Pseudomonadota bacterium | reverse complement strand
ACCGCAACCTTGTCGATGTCGCCCGGTCTGGTTGCCAGACTGATAAGCTTATCCAATTCGGCTTATTTCAGACAAGCCAAACCTATCAATGACTTGTCAACAGCAATTTACCAGGTTTTAGGCCTGGATCTGGTCAAAAGCCTGGCGTTAAGCATAATTTTAAATGTTCAGTTGGACGCCAGCAAATGTCAGGCTTTTAATACTAAATATTTTTGGCATCGTTCCATGCTGACCGCCATTACTGCCCAGAAACTTTCCAAATCTCTCGATTTTAAACAGTACTCCCCTTCTGTGGTATACACTTGCGGGCTATTACTTTATATAGGCATTCTGGTTCTGGCCTTTTTAACGCCGGCAAAGCTCAATGGCATCATGTTTCGCTGTCAAACTCAGAAAAATTGCATTTCAAAGGCTATTCGAGATCAGCTAGGCGAAAGCCACTTTAAATTTGCTTTTATTTTGCTGCAAAAATGGCAGCTGTCTGCAACTTATTTATCCGTATTTAATCATTTCGAAGATCGCAACTTTAACGGCGAAGAAAGAGACTTGATTAAAATTCTGACTGTCAGCCAAATGATAAGCTCTACCATTGCGGACAATGACGAGCTGGATTTGACGGAATTGACACAATATTGTGAAAAACTCTCACTTCCATCTGCCGGTCTATCCGATATCATTGACGATCTAATTGAAAAACGTCAGGATATCGAACTATTAGCCTCTGTATTGGGTGGCGCATGAATAATCTGACAAACCGCGCATTACCGGAGGATTTGACTAAGTTCGGTCTGCAAGATGTACTCATCAATTTGCTTAATTCCTTATCTGCGGTAAAAAACCTATCTGAAATCAGCTGCCAGCTGGACGATGAAAAAAACCTGATCAAACAAGCCCTGACAACACTGATACAGAATCAGGACATGGAGAGATGCTCTTTTTTTATACTTGATGAACAAGACCTGTTAACCAATGTAACCGGTTTAAGCGTTGGGGATTTAACCACGCATCAGGCCTGGACCGACAAACCCCTGCAATTTAGAATTGGCCAAGGCATTATTGGAACAGCCGCCGCCACCGGCACTTTACAACATTGCCAAAACTGCCGTGCAGATGAAAGATTCGCCGAAATTGGCGAAAACGCCCATCTGCCCGGCTCTATTATCAGCACCCCGGTTTTTACCTTAAACCACAAGCTGATTGGGGTACTGAATGTTTCTCACCCCACCCCCTATTATTTTAGCGAATGGCATATCAGACTACTGGAAATCTATAAAAACATGCTTGGTCAATTACTGACTAATCGCCGCCTGTTTCAAAATATGGAAACTCAGATAGCCACCCGCACCGCCGAACTGGAGCACTTGGTTTGTGAAACCAAACGCTTAAAAGATCACTATGCCAGCATGTCCATGCATGACCATTTACCGGCTTGCATAACAACGTTATTTTTATGATCAGGTTGAAATCGCCATTGCTCAGCATAGGCCATATCAAAGCCCTTTTTGTTTACTAGTCATGGATATCGACCATTTCAAATCCATTAATGACAGATTTGGTCATGTTTTTGGAGATCAGGTTTTAATTGGAGTGTCGGAAGCGCTTAAAAAGGAAGTTAGAACCACAGATATTCTGGTACGTTTCGGTGGCGAAGAATTTGTGGTGATATTCACTAATACCAGTTGCGACAGCGGCAAAGCTTTCGCCGAGAGAATCAGAAATACCATAAAATCCTTACATTGGCTGGTTGGCGATAAATCCGTGCAGATTACCCTGAGCATAGGCCTGCACTGTACCGGCCAGGACTGCTACAACAATGACTTTCAACTGGATATCGATCAAATTATACACTGCGCCGATCTGCTTTATATCGCGCCAAGGAAAACGGTAGAGATAACGTGATGTTATATAATGAAACAATGAAAAACTAAATCCCTTGAAATTTTGCAGCCGGCTAATTATGCACCAAACCGCAAGTTGAAATTTACGCATTGAAAGGTATAATCCCGCCCCACCCCAGCCAAGTTTTTCTGGCTTTATTTGAATTCTCAAGTTTAAATTTTAATTATGGCTCTTTATTGCGAGATCGTTGGCTTACCCAACGTTGGCAAATCAACCTTGTTCAATGCCTTAACCAAAGCGGCAATCGCCGCGAAAAACTATCCATTTTGCACCATAGCCCCAATGTTGGCGTGGTCCCCGTACCCGACCCCAGAATGGTAACTGGCTGAAATTGCCAAACCGGAAAGGTCTGCCCACCACTATAGAATTTTTTGACATAGCAGGCCTGGTTGCGGGCGCCTCCAAAGGCGAAGGCTTAGGCAATCAATTTCTGGGCAACATCCGGGAAACAGACGCCATTGTCCATGTGGTGCGCTGTTTTGAAGACGACAATGTCATCCATGTCGCCGGTAAAGTCGACCCCATTAATGATATTGAAGTGATCAACACCGAACTGGCATTGGCCGACATGGCCTCAGTTGAAAAAGCCCTGCAAAAAACCGCTAAAGCGTCCAAATCCGGCAATAAAGATGAACTTGCCAAAAAAGAAGTTTTGGAAAAAGTCCTGGAGCATCTTAACGCCGGTAAACCGGTCAGAACTCTGGGTTTATCGGAAGACGAGGTTAAACTGATCAAAGAACTATTTCTGATCACCATAAAACCCACCTTATACGTTGCCAACGTCCGCGATGACGGCTTCACCAACAATCCGTTGCTGGACAAAGTCGCAGAATTTGCAGCTTCCGAAGGCTCGCAAGTCGATCAACTGCGAGCAATTGAAGCGGAAGATAGTGCAATTGGACGACGAGGAAAAACAGGAGTTTCTGGATGATTTAGGTCTTGAAGAGCCTGGTTTGAATCGGAATGGATGACGCCGGCCGCTTGCGGGGCCAGGGCATTGACATAAATGGTCCAGGCCCGTACTTCCTTGACACCGGCGGTGAAATAAGTCGACAGGTTTAGCAACTGATAGGCGGCTCTTACCACCCGATTCAAACCAGGCTCTTCAAGACCTAAATCATCCAGAAACTCCTGTTTTTCCTCGTCGTCCAATTGCACTATCTCCGCTTCAATTGCTGCGCAGATTGATACGACTTGCGAGCCTTCGGAAGCCGCAAATTCTGCGACTTTGTCCAGCAACGGATTGTTGGTGAAGCCGTCATCGCGGACGTTGGCAACGTATAAGGTGGGTTTTATGGTGATCAGAAATAGTTCTTTGATCAGTTTAACCTCGTCTTCCGATAAACCCAGAGTTCTGACCGGTTTACCGGCGTTAAGATGCTCCAGGACTTTTTCCAAAACTTCTTTTTTGGCAAGTTCATCTTTATTGCCGGATTTGGACGCTTTAGCGGTTTTTTGCAGGGCTTTTTCAACTGAGGCCATGTCGGCCAATGCCAGTTCGGTGTTGATCACTTCAATATCATTAATGGGGTCGACTTTACCGGCGACATGGATGACATTGTCGTCTTCAAAACAGCGCACCACATGGACAATGGCGTCTGTTTCCCGGATGTTGCCCAGAAATTGATTGCCTAAGCCTTCGCCTTTGGAGGCGCCCGCAACCAGGCCTGCTATGTCAACAAATTCTATAGTGGTGGGCAGAACTCTTTCCGGTTTGACAATTTCAGCCAGTTTATCCATTCGGGGTCGGGTACGGGGACCACGCCAACATTGGGGTCTATGGTGCAAAATGGATAATTTTCCGCGGCGATTGCCGCTTTGGTTAAGGCATTGAACAAGGTTGATTTGCCAACGTTGGGTAAGCCAACGATTCCGCAATAAAGAGCCATAATTAAAATTTAAACTTGAGATTAGAAGATAAAGCCAGAAAAAACTTGGCTGGGTGGGGCGGGATTATACCTTTCAATGCGTAAATTTCAACTTGCGGTTTGGTGCATAATTAGCCGGCCGCAAAATTTCAAGGGATTTAGTTTTTCATTGTTTCATTATATAACATCACGTTATCTCTACCGTTTTCCTTGGCGCGATATAAAGCCAGATCGGCGCAATGTATAATTTGATCGATATCCAGTTGAAAGTCATTGTTGTAGCAGTCCTGGCCGGTACAGTGCAGGCCTATGCTCAGGGTGATCTGCACGGATTTATCGCCAACCAGCCAATGTAAGGATTTTATGGTTTTTCTGATTCTCTCGGCGAAAGCTTTGCCGCTGTCGCAACTGGTATTAGTGAATATCACCACAAATTCTTCGCCACCGAAACGTACCAGAATATCTGTCGTTCTAATTCCTTTTTAAGCGCTTCCGACACTCCAATTAAGACCTGATCTCCAAAAACATGACCGAATCTATCATTAATGGATTTGAAATGGTCGATATCCATGACTAGTAAACAAAAAGGGCTTTGATATCGCTTATGCTGAGCAATGGCGATTTACCTGATCATAAAAATAACGTCTGTTATGCAAGCCGGTCAATTGGTCATGCATGGACATGCTGGCATAGTGATCTTTTAAGCGTTTGGTTTCACAAACCAAGTGCTCCAGTTCGGCGGTGCGGGTGGCTATCTGAGTTTCCATATTTTGAAACAGGCGGCGATTAGTCAGTAATTGACCAAGCATGTTTTTATAGATTTCCAGTAGTCTGATATGCCATTCGCTAAAATAATAGGGGGTGGGGTGAGAAACATTCAGTACCCCAATCAGCTTGTGGTTTAAGGTAAAAACCGGGGTGCTGATAATAGAGCCGGGCAGATGGGCGTTTTCGCCAATTTCGGCGAATCTTTCATCTGCACGGCAGTTTTGGCAATGTTGTAAAGTGCCGGTGGCGGCGGCTGTTCCAATAATGCCTTGGCCAATTCTAAATTGCAGGGGTTTGTCGGTCCAGGCCTGATGCGTGGTTAAATCCCCAACGCTTAAACCGGTTACATTGGTTAACAGGTCTTGTTCATCAAGTATAAAAAAAGAGCATCTCTCCATGTCCTGATTCTGTATCAGTGTTGTCAGGGCTTGTTTGATCAGGTTTTTTTCATTCCAGCTGGCAGCTTATTTCAGATAGATTTTTTACCGCAGATAAGGAATTAAGCAAATTGATGAGACATCTTGCAGACCGAACTTAGTCAAATCCTCCGTAATGTGTGGTTCGTCAGATTATTCATGCGCCACCCGATACATAGGCTAATAGTTCGATATCCTGACGTTTTTCATTATATCGTCAATGATATCGGATAGACCGGTAGATGGAAGTGAGAGTTTTTCACAATATCGTGTTATTTCGTCAAATCCAGCTCGTCATTGTCCGCAATGGTAGAGCTTATCATTGGCTGACAGTCAGGTTTCAATTAAGTCTCTTTCTTCGCCGTTAAAGTTGCGATCTTCGAAATGATTAAATACTGATAAATAAGTCGCAGACAGCTGCCATTTTTGCAGCAAAATAAAAGCAAATTCAAAGCGGCTTTCGCCTAAACTGATTTAGAATAGCCTTTGAAATGTAATTTTTCTGAGTTTGACAGCGAAACATGATGCCATTGAGCTTTGCAGTTAAAAAGGCCAGAACCAGAATGCCTATATAAAGTAATAGCCCGCAAGTGTATACCACAGAAGGGGAGTACTGTTTAAAATCGAGAGATTTGGAAAGTTTCTGGGCAATAATGGCGGTCAGCATGGAACGATGCCAAAAAATATTTAGTATTAAAAGCCTGACATTTGCTGGCGTCCAACTGAACATTTAAAATTATGCTTAACGCCAGGCTTTTGACCAGATCCAGGCCTAAAACCTGG